>CAJFPI010000090.1 GCA_904398675.1 uncultured Oscillospiraceae bacterium | reverse complement strand
GCCGGGCCCGGTCGGTGAGGTTGATGCAGTAGTTGTCCAGGAACTTGCGTTTCTGGGCCTTTTCACCGCTTTTCCGCTCCTTCTCCCGGGTGCGGCCGGCATCCTGGTTCCCATTGGGGGAGGCCGGGGTATTATCGCTGTTAAAAAGGCGGTTGAGGAAGGGGAAGGTGGCGGTCTTGCCCTCCTCGTCCTCCTCGCTGCCGGCGTCCTCCGCAGGGATCATCCCCTCCAGATTCTCCGCCCCGCCGAAGGCCTGCATCATCTCGCTGGTAATGCCGTCCAGATCCTCATCCGTGATCCCCATGCGGTTCATCAGATCGTTGACCTGGGGAAGGCCGATCTCCTTGGCACACTTGAGGCACAGCCCCTCGTTAACCGTTTTCCCATTCTCCAGCTTGGAAATGAACACAACAGCCACATTTTTTTTACATCTAGAACATAAAGTCGGTTGCATTGTATTTTTTAACCTCCGGAAATCCCCCGGCTCAGGCCGGCAGTAATTTCAATAGAATTGGGGCAAACACAGACGAATCCATCGCCTGCCCGGTTGCCAAAAGCCCGGTGGTCTCTCCCAGCCACAGCACCAGCAGCACCAGCAGCAGCCCCTTGAGCGCCCCTGCCAGCAGGCCGCCCGCCTGGTTCACCTGGCGCAGCAGCGGCAGCTTGAGCACGGTGTCCACCATCCGGATCACCAGTTTCAAAAGCAAGGTGATCACCACAAAGGACACCAGGAAGATCAGCGCATAGGCCAGGTTGCGCAAAATCGCGTCGGAGAGGATCTCCACCGCAACATCCGCCACGCCGTCCACCGCGCCGCCCTCCGTCAGGCTGTCCAGCAGGCCGCCGAAGAGGCCCTCGTACCCGGTCTCATCCACCAGCGCCTGGAGATAGTCCGTGATGGCCTGGCTGACCTGCCCCTCCAGCACAGGCCGCAGCCGGTCCATCACTACTGTGGTGAAGGCGTTGGCCACGGCGGAGGACAGCAGCAGCGCCACGATCCAGCTCACCAGCTCCGCCAGGGTGCGGAACAGCCCCCGCCTGACCCCTAAATACACACACACCGCGAAAATCGCCAGCAATAGCACATCCAGTATAACAGATGACGCGATCATTTACTACCACCTTTCCATGGAAATGCGAACAATATGTGGTCAGCGCCCTTTACGGAAGATACCGAAACGCACTGTTGCCTCCAATCACGAGAGCCGAGCCGTCGCTGTTCATCAGCACCTGGCTGGCGTAGCCTGTGCCGTCCAGGCGGCCGTACTCCTCCAGTTCCCTGTTGTAGATCACCAGGCTGTCGCTCATCAAAACCGCCAGATAGTCCCCGGCGGCGGAGATATCCAGCACCTCCTGGGTGATATCCAGCGAGGCGAGCTCCGCCCCGTCCTCCCCCACGGTGACAAGCCGCCCGATGCTGCCGGCCTGGTAGCGGTTGAGGAGCATGGCGGCAAAGCCGCTGCCCTCCAGGGTGTACTGCCGCAGATACAGCCCGCCGTAGTCATAGCGGGCCGCCTCGGCGCCCTGAGCGTCTAAAAACAGCATGGCGTCATCCGCCACAGAGGCGTAGGTGTTTCCCAGCCACCCCAGATCCATGGTGAGGTGGTCCGTCAGCACCTGCTCCCCCTCCGGCTCCTCCTGATCCAGCCGGTAGGTGATCATGCGGGTGCAGAAACTTCCGTTCTCCTGGCTCAGCGCCGCGATCAACACGCTGCCGCAGTCCTCGCTGACGGCGGCATCGATGAGATACTGGGAGGAGGCGTTGAAGGTAAACATCAGCTCCTGCTGGTCATTGTAAACGGAAACCGCGCCGCGGTAGCCGTTTTTTTCCGCCACCACCGCCAGATACCCCCGGCTGTTGAGCCGGGCGGAGATGATCCCGCAGCCCTCCTCCTGCTCCAGGGTCATCAGGCACCGGTCCCGGGAGAAGACCGCCAGGCTCTCGCCGCCGATATCGTAGGCCACCGCCAGGCTGCCCCCTGTGTCCAGGGCCGGCTGGTTCAGCTGCAGCTGCTGGGAGAAGTAGGCGGTGCCGTCGTCCTGGAGGAACTGGATATAGTTCTGGCTGACCACCACCAGGAGATTGCCCAGCTGGCCGTAGCGGTTGTTGGCGTCGGCGGCGAAGGCGTAGGTATTTTCCTCTCCGCCGTCCCCGTAAACCAGCCAGCGGCGGACCCGGTCAAGATAATTGCTGTCCTGGAGCAGCGCCACGGCAATGAGCCCCAGCACCACCACCAGCGTCACGATCAGGCCCAGAAAACGGCGGAAAAACCGCTGCAGGCGGCTGGGCTGGCGCTGGCGCCTGCCCTCCTCCTGGGTCTGTTCTGTTTCCTCTCTGTCAAAATCAGTCATTGAGCCGCTCATCCTCATACCAGAGTCTCGTCAGGTACAGCCCCCCGGGGGGCACCGTGGGCCCCGCCAGGGTCCGGTTGCCCGATTCCAGGATCCGGGGGATGTCCTCGGGCTGGAGCTTTCCCTCCGCCGCGTAGAGCACCGTCCCCGTGATGGCGCGTACCATATTATACAAAAAACCGTTGGCGCAGACCTTCAATTCCAGAAGGTCCCCGCTGCGCGTCACATGGCAGTAGTAAATCGTGCGGACGGTGCTCTTGGTCTCCGTCCCCACCGAACGGACCGCCCGAAAGTCGTGGGTCCCTTCAAAGGCTCGGGCCGCCCGGTCCATCACCGCCGCGTCCAGCCGCTTGGGATAGAAATAGGCCCGATTGACATAAAACGGATTGGAGATCCGGCTGTTGTAGATGCGGTAGGTGTACTCCTTTTTCAGGCACGAGCCGATGGCGTTGAAGTCCTCGGCCACCTCAAAGGCCGCCTGGACGGCGATATCCTCCGGCGTGTGGGTGTTCACCGCAAAGGGCAGCCGGTCCGCCGGGATGCGGGAGCTGGTGCGGAAGTTTGCCACATACCGCTCGGCGTGGACGCCGGCGTCGGTCCTGCCGCAGCCGGTGAGCTTGACCGGCTCGCCGCAGACCCGGGACACCGCCCGCTGCAGCGTCTCCCCCACGGTGGCCTCCGTCCTCTGGATCTGCCAGCCGTGGTAGGCCGTCCCATTATACATCAGTTTCAGCGCGATATTTCGCATAATCGCTCCTTAATCCGGCCAGGTCAGCACAAGGCTGCGGTCCGGTTCTGTCCTCTCCACAGAGGCGTCCGTCTCCACCGTCCAGGCGGCAGCGGGAAATTCATAGCCCAGGCCGTAGCTGTCCCGGCAGAAAAAGGTGACGGCCACCGTGTCCCCCGGCGTACAGGGGATCTCCAGCCGCTGGTCCTGGGTGGCGGGGGCGTAGCACGTCCCCGCGCTGGAGGCCATGCCCTGGGAAATCTCCCCGGGGATCTCCTCCGCCTCCTCCCCACTCACATAAATCCGAAAAACAGGCTCCAGGACCTGGCCCTCCCCCTCGATGCAGATATCCACCTGGCCCCGCAGCGCGCCCTCCCGGTAGGTAGGGCCGCTGACAGAGGTTCCACTCTGCCGCAGGGGCAGAAGGAGAGAGAGATCCCCCCAGCTCCCCAGGTCCTCCCGGGCGGTGACGCCGCCGGTGGTGATCCGGGCGGAGAGGGACACCTCCGCGCCCTCCTCCAGCGGGATGGCGAGGGGCCACCGGCAGGCGCCGGTCTCATCCACCGCCACAGTCTGCTCCGTCACGCTGCCGCCTGCTGTGGCGGTGAGGGTCACGGTGCTGTCCGCCCCCCACTCCTTCAGCTGCAGCGCCACATCCGCCAGCAGGGCGCGGTTGGCCGTATCCAGGCCGGAGGGCTCCAGGGCAAAGTCCGCAACCAGCCGTTCGCTCTCCTGCAGGGCGCCGTCCAGGTTGCCAACCTGGTCCTCTATGCGCCGAAGGGAGTCCCGGAACGCCTTGGTATTGCTGGAGACCGCGGTCTCCACTGCGTCCAGCCGCCTGCCCTGTCCCCAGAGCAGGAGGAGCAGCACCACATTCAGCGCCAGGGATGCGATCTGCAGCCAGTTTCGTTTCATCTCACTCTCTCCCCTTCTCACCGCTTACGCGGGCGTCAGCTTGATCACCACCAGCTCCGGGGGATTGAAGATCCGGGGAATCCGGGTGGACTCCCTGGCAAGCCCCCGGCTTACCACAAGGGACGCGCTCTCAAAGGTGTACAGCCCCCCGGCGTAGGGGGGAAACCAGCCCTGGTTGGGTGCGTAAAGCCCGTTCACAAGGCCGGGGATACGCCACTGCCCGCCGTGGGCGTGGCCGGAAACGATCAGATCAAAGGGGTACTGGAGATAGTCCACAATAGCCTCGGGCCGGTGGGCCAGGAGGACGGTGTAGTCCCCCTCCTCCACCGGGAGGGAGGCCAGCTGGGCCGCGGCCTCGCCGCTGTCGGGATCATCGATGCCGCAGAAGGTGATGGTCTGCCCGTTGACGGCCAGCTCCGCCGCCTCCCCCCGGAGCACCGTGACGCCCAGGTCCGCGATGCGCCGACAGATGTCGTCCACCTGGCCGGACCAGTATTCGTGGTTTCCGGTGACGTAGAAACAGGGGTACTGCCCCGCCAGGGCCTCCAGCACCGTGAAGGCGTTCTCCTGGGGGAGCACATCGTCTACAATGTCCCCCACCAGCAGCACCGCGTCCGGCGCCGCGGCCTCCACCGCATTCAGCAGCTCCCGCTGCCCCTCCCCATAGCCGCAGCTGTGGAGGTCCGTTACCACCGCCAGGGTCACCGGTGCGAAGAGGGGCGTCTCGATGCTGTAAGAGCGGGTGACAAGGCGGCTGTCAAAGGCGGCGAGGGCCAATACCGTCAGCAGCGCGGCCGCCCCAATGCCCGCCGCAAGCCGCCATTTCCGCTTTCTCACAGACCGAAGCGGCGCAGCACAAACACCGCCGCCACCACTATAAGGCTCAGGGCCAGGGCGGCGTAGTCGATGCCGCGGTAGCGCAGCACATGGAGCTTGGTGCGGCCCTTGCCGCCGTGGTAGCAGCGGCACTCCATGGCCACCGCCAGCTCGTCCGCCCGGCGGAAGGCCGAGATAAACAGGGGCACCAGCAAGGGGATCATGGCCTTGGCCCGCTGGAGGATGCTGCCGCTTTCAAAGTCGGCGCCCCGGGCCTTCTGTGCGGACATGATCTTGTCCGTTTCCTCGATCAGCGTGGGGATAAAGCGCAGGGCGATGCTCATCATCATGCTCAGCTCATGGACCGGCACGCGGATCTTCTTCAGCGGCCCCAGGAGGGACTCCAGCCCGTCGGTGAGGCGGATGGGGCTTGTGGTATAGGTCATAAGGAAGGTCCCCATGATGAGCATGGTGATCCGCATCACCATGAAAATGGCCCGCAGGATGCCCTCCCTGGTAAGATTCAAAATCCACCAGTGCCAGATGGTCTCTCCCGGGGTCCAGAAGAGGTTGATGACGCCGGTGAAGACCAGGATAATGAGGACCGGCTTGAGCCCCCGGAAGAGGGACTTGGGGGGCACGTGGCTCACCGCGATGCACCCGGCCAGCACCAGGACCATGAGACCATAGCTCACAAACCAGGCCGCCGAGAACAGGGCCACGATATACAGCACCACCATCAGGAGCTTTGTCCTGGGGTCCAAGCGGTGGGCCACACTGTCGCCGGGGAAATACTGCCCTAAGGTGATATCCTTCAGCACGGCGCTCCCCCCCTTCTCAGGGCGGACAGCGCCCGGTGCAGCTCCTCAATGGTGTACACCGCCGGATCGATGTCCACCCCCCGGCGGTGCAGCTCCATGGCAACCTTTGTCACCTGGGGTACCGTGAGCCCCACCGCCTCCAGCTCCTCGCCGTGGCTGAAGACCTCCCGGGGCGTGCCGCACAGGGCCACCCCCGCGTCCGCCAGGACGGCGATGCGGTCGGCGTTTTCCGCCACCTCGTCCATGCTGTGGCTCACCAGCACCACCGTGCCGCCGGTGGCCTCATGGTAGCTGCGGATGTTCTGCAGCAGGCTGTCCCGCCCGGCGGGGTCCAGGCCGGCGGAGGGCTCGTCCAGGATCAAAACCTCCGGCATCATGGCGATGACGCCGGCAATGGCCACCCGGCGTTTCTGCCCGCCGGAGAGCTCAAAGGGGGACTTGTCCAAAAGCTCGGCCGGGAGGCCCACGAACCCGGCGGCCTCCTCCACCCGCTCCTGCAGCGCGTCCCCCTCCAGCCCCATGTTCCTGGGGCCGAAGGCGATGTCCTTCCCAACGGTCTCCTCAAAGAGCTGGTACTCCGGGTACTGGAACACCAGCCCCACCTTGAACCGGATGTCCCGGATCTTGGCGCCGTCGGCCCAGATGTCCCGGCCGTGGAACAGGATCCGCCCGCCGGTGGGCTTTAAAAGGCCGTTGAGATGTTGAATCAAGGTGGATTTCCCCGACCCGGTGTGGCCGATCATCCCGAGAAACTCCCCGGGATAGATGTCCAGGCACACGTCCTTCACCGCGCTGCGGCAGAAGGGCGTCCCCTCGCCATAGGTGTGGGTCAGATGGTCCACGCGGATAATCGGTTCCAATGTCAATTCCTCATTTTCCTAGGCTCAGGCGCCCAGCGCCCGGCAGATCTCATCGGCGCACGACTCCACCGTCAGGGCCTCCAGGGAGACGTCCCATCCGTCCTTTTGCAGCGCAGAGAGCAGCAGCACCGTGGGCGGGGCGGCGAGGCCCAGCTGCCGCAGCCGCTCCACCTGGGTCAGGATCTCCATGGGGGGCCCGTCCATGGCGACGCGTCCGTTGTCCATCACGATCACCCGGTCCGCGTCCACGGCCTCGCTCATGTGGTGGGTGATGAGGACCACAGTGATCCCCTTCTCCCGGTTCAGCCGCCCCACCGTCTCCAGCACCTCCCGCCGGCCGGAGGGATCCAGCATGGCGGTGGACTCGTCCAGCACGATGCACATGGGCTCCATGGCAATGACCCCGGCGATGGCCACCCGCTGTTTCTGCCCGCCGGAGAGGAGATGGGGCGCGTGGAGGGCGAACTCCTCCATTCCCACCGCCTGCAGCGATTCGGTGACCCGCCGGGCGATCTCCTCCGTGGGGACGCCCAGGTTCTCCGGGCCGAAGGCCACATCCTCCTCCACCACGTTGGCCACGATCTGGTTGTCCGGGTTTTGAAACACCATGCCCACACAGCGGCGGACATCCAGCGTGTTCTCCTCCTCCGCCGTATCAAGCCCATCCACCAGCACCTGGCCCGCCGAGGGGACCAGCACGGCGTTCATGTGCTTGGCAAGGGTGGATTTTCCCGAGCCGTTGTGGCCCAGGATCACCACAAAGCTCCCCTGCTCGATGGTGAGGTCCACCCCCCGGAGCACGTTCGGAGCGGGCTCCCCCTCCTCCACCGGGTAGTGGAAGGTCAGGCTTTTGGTCTGTATCATATCCTTCATAGAATGTTCCTCAGATTTTCTCAATTCCGCGGCAGGCGCACCCTACTCGCTCATCCACCGCCCGGTGGCGCCGCAGGGCAGCGCAAGGCCCGTGGCTGTGACGGGAAGGCCGATCTCGTCCCACTCGCAGCGCCCGCCGTACTTCTCCCCCACCAAAAGCTGCAGCAGATAGCCCAGCACCCCGGGGGCAAGGCCGGTGGTATAGGAGTTGATAATGACAAAGAGGGGCCTGTCCGAGAGGACGCGGCTGCACAGCTCCACAAAGGGGTACAGGCTCTCCTCCAGTTTCCACACCTCGCCGGTGGGGCCCCGGCCGTAGCTGGGCGGATCCATGATAATGGCGTCGTACCGCCGGCCCCGGCGGATCTCCCGCTCCACAAACTTGGCGCAGTCGTCCACGATCCAGCGGATGGGTGCCTTCTCAAGGCCGGAGACCCTTGCGTTCTCCCTGGCCCAGGCCACCATCCCCTTGGCTGCGTCCACATGGCAGACGCCCCCCCCCGCCGCCGCGCAGGCCACCGTGGCCGCGCCGGTGTAGGCGAAGAGGTTTAAAACGCTGATGGGCCGCCCGGCCCTCCGGATCTTCTCCCGGGCAAAGTCCCAGTTCACCGCCTGCTCCGGGAAGAGGCCGGTGTGCTTGAAGTTCATGGGCTTGACCTGGAATGTCAGGTCCCGGTAGCGGATCTGCCACTGGCTGGGCAGATTGCCCTTCTCCCAGTGTCCGCCGCCGCTGCTGGAGCGGAAATACCGCCCGTCGGGCCGCCGCCACTGGGGAAGGCTCTTCGGCGTACGCCAGATAGCCTGGGGATCCGGCCGCACCAGGATGCGGTCCCCCCAGCGCTCCAGCTTTTCTCCGCCGCCGCAGTCCAGCAGCTCATAGTCTTCCCAACCCTGTGCAATCCACATTCTTTTGATACTCCTCATAAAAATTCATACTATTATACTACGGGATTTCTGCCCCCGTCAACGCCGCAGCCAAAGTTTTACAGCGAATTTTAAAGAATTCACAAAATGTTCAACAAGCGCCGCTGACGGCCTGCCCCTTGCCTTTTCTTCCCGTCCGGCGTATACTGGATAGCAAAATCCGACGGGAGGTGAGAGCGTGGTTTTGCGGCAAAAGGCGGAGGAGGGCGGCATGGCGCTGGGGGTGTTTCTCCGGCGGCGGATGGGCCTCTCCTCCACCCTTGTCAAACAGCTCAAGCGCCGCCCGGGGGCGCTGCTGGTCAATGGAGAGAAGGCATTCACCAGCGCTGTTTTAAGCCGTGGCGATGTGGTGACGGCGGACCTCTCTGATCCGCCGAATCCCCGCCCCATCCCGCCCGTGCCTATGGCGCTGGACATCGCCTATGAGGACCAGTGGCTGCTGGTGGTCAACAAGGCCGCGCCTCTCCCGGTCCACCACTCCTCCTTTGTCCCGGAGGAGCCCACCCTGGCCGGGGGCCTGGCGGCCTATCTGGGACCAGATTTCACCTTCCATCCGGTCAACCGCCTGGACCGGGGGACCACCGGGCTGATGGCGGTGGCCAAGTGCAGCCATGTCCACCACCTTTTGACCGTCCAGCTCCACACCGGCCGGTTTTTCCGGGAGTACCGGGGCGTGGCCCTGGGGCGGGTGGATCCGCCGGCGGGGACCATCCGCCTACCCATCGCCCGGGATCCCGCCTCCCCCATCAAGCGCCGCGTCTCCCCCGCCGGCGCTCCGGCCATCACTGATTATGAGACGCTGGCCTTCTCCGGCGGCCGCACCCTCCTCCGCCTGCTGCCCCGGACGGGGCGCACCCACCAGCTGCGGCTGCACCTG
>CAJFPI010000089.1 GCA_904398675.1 uncultured Oscillospiraceae bacterium | reverse complement strand
GGGCGGCCTGCCTGAAGATCTGAAGTTTGAGCTGGTGGAGCCTTTGAAGATGCTCTTTAAGGACGAGGTGCGCGCCTGCGGCGCGGCCCTGGGCCTGCCCGACTCCATGGTGTACCGCCAGCCCTTCCCCGGCCCCGGCCTGGGGGTGCGCTGCCTGGGTGCCATCACCCGGGACCGGCTGGAGGCGGTGCGGGAGAGCGACGCCATCCTCCGGGAGGAGTTTTCGAAAAACGGCCTGGAGGGCAAGGTGTGGCAGTATTTCACCATTATCCCCGACCTCAAGAGCGTGGGCGTCCGGGACAACCGCCGGGCCGACGAGTGGCCGGTGATCCTCCGGGCGGTGAACACGGTGGACGCCATGACCGCCACGGTGGAGGATGTGCCCTTCGCCCTGCTCCAGCACATTACCTACCGCATCACCCACGAGGTGAAGGGGGTCAACCGCGTGCTCTATGACCTGACGCCAAAGCCCACCGGCACCATCGAGTGGGAATAAAACAAGGTATTTAAAGCCGCAAGCCCTTGCACCGCAGGGGCTTGCGGCTTTTCTTCCGACCGGCAAGCAGAGGGGACGAGGCGGCGAAAGGCCGCAGGCGGCCCCGGCGCTCCCTTGGCCGGAGCGGATGAAAAAGGTGGATTTATCAGAGACTGTGTGATATACTGCGTTCAAATATACAGACAAAACGGGACTTGCGGGGGTGGATAGGATGGAGAAGGCCAGGGAGATCCTCTTTTCTGAAAAGGGAATGCAGATCGTCAACGCGCTGTTTTTTCTATCGCTGATTTTCTATCGGAGCGGGCTGCTGTTCATCGCCTATCTCGTGTGGATTGCTTATCTGGCGCTTTGCATGCGGCACACACAGGCAAAAGGCGGCAGGATCGTTTATTCCGCCCTTATGGGCTTTGCGGCGATTATGGTCTGCCTGAATCTGTACTTTCTGCTGCGCGGGTAAGGCGCTGGAAAACCCTCCTGTCGCGGAGAGCAGCGCCCCGGCCGGAGCCGCGCTGCGGCCAACGGAACGGGCGAACGGATGGAGACGAAGAATGGAATATACCATCAGAGAAATTCAAGAGAAGGATAACAGGCAGGTGGAGGCGGTGATCCGGTTCTGCCTGATTGAATTTGGCGCAAACCACAGCGGCACGGCATGGTGCGACCCGGATCTGTGCAGATTTTCAGAGATCTATCGCGGGGATGGCAGCAAATACTGGGTGGCGGAGGATCAAAACGGGGAGATTGTCGGCGGCGTGGGAGTCGGAAGGCTGGAGGGGGCGGAGGATGTCTGCGAGCTGCAGAAGATGTACTGCCTGCCCGAGTCGAGGGGTACGGGGGTGTCGCACAGACTGATGGACACCGCCCTGGCGTACGCGGCGCAGTATTATGACAGGTGCTATCTGGAGACGCTGGGAAATATGACGGCGGCCCAGCGGTTCTATGAAAAATACGGGTTTGAGCGGATCTCCGGCCCCCTGGGATCGACAGGACATTTTGCATGTGACGTCAGGTATATCAAAAACTTGAAATAGCGGGCAGGCTGCCCGGCATGGAGGGGGCGGGCGGCGCGGAGCCGTCTTGTCCGTCTGAATCGCCCTGCATCAAAAGCCGGCAGGAGGGGAAACGGCATTGCCGTTTCCCCTCCTGCCGGCTGTTTTTATTCCGTTTTACCGGATCAGTCAGCGCTTTGCCCGGATCTGGTCCACCATCCACCCGGCCTGGAACAGCGTCATGCTGCTCGCGCCCCGAAGCGCGTTTTCCAGCCGCTCCGGATCGGTGGTCACAAAGCCGGACAGCCCGTAGACCCCCCGCTCGAAGAGCAGCGGCGCCAGCGGCGTGCTGGGTCCCACCAGCACCACACGGGCCTGCCGGGACAGCTCCAGCAGGCGGGGCAGGGTCTTGTTGACAAAGGTGCTGCCGGTGATGAACACATAGTCCTGCTCCGGCAGGATGTACTCGCAGGCCGGGTCCGGATAGTCCCCCATCTCCGGCGCCCGCTCCAGGATGGAGAGGGTGCACCGGCCGGCAAACCGCTTTTCGATAAAGGGGAAGTGGCCCACAATGGTGACCTTTTTCCCCTGGACCTCCTCGGCGTATACGTCGAAGGCCTCCCGCACCTGGTCGGAGACCTCCGGATGGATAAAGCCGCAGCGCTCCGCCCGCTGGGGCTGGTTGTACCAGCTGTTGATGGCCGCAAGGCCGATGGCGGCCTCCACATAGTTCCAGCTCTTCACCAGCTCCGCCGCCCGGCGCAGGGGCAGCCCTGTCAGGCTCTCCCCCTTGAACAGGGCCGGCCGGGTGGTGACGGGGATGGTCATAGCAAGGCCCACGCTCCCCTCGCTGGAGAGCACCCGGCTCCAGTTGTAGCCGCCCTGATAGGATACCACTGTGGGCTCCTCCGGGATCCCGGCGATCAGCTCGTCATACAGCTGCCAGGGGCTGCTCATGCCCGGTCACCTCCTTCCCCCAGGATGTCCGGCAGGAGATCCCGGTCCGGGACCGCCTCGATGGGGCAGAGGAGCTCCACGGCGGTTTTGCCGCCCACGGCGCAGGCGGTGTTGGCCGGGCGGTAGAAATTCCCGTTGGCAATGGCCTGCATCTGGGCCCGGGTGGTCTCCGGGGCAAAGGCGGAGCGGATATGATAGCCGTCCTGCCCGCGGTAAATATGGACCCGCTCGCAGAAGTCCACTGGGTGGGCGGCAAAGGGATCGTCGCAGATCACCTCCAGCTGCTGCAGCCGGACATAGGGAACGCCCCGCAGCGCGGCCACGAAGGGGGCCAGATACAGGTCGCAGGTGATCTGCGCTCCCATAGGCGGCCCGGCAACGCCCAGCACCGGCTTGCCGCCCACAACGGAGAGGCTGCTCTTTCGACCGGGGCCGTGGGCCAGCTCCGGCGCCAGCACCTGGCCCAGCCGGTCCAGCACGCGGATGGTGAAGTCCTTGGTCCCCAGGGAGGAGCCGGCGATGATAATGGCCGCGTCGCACTGCTCCAGCGCGCTCTGCAGCGTGTCGGCAATGCCCTCCAGGCTGTCCGCCGCAATGGGCAGGCAGACCGCCTCGGCGCCCCACTGCTCCAGATAGGCGGCGATCATATAGCTGTTGGACTCCACGTTTTTCCCCGGCGGCACCTGGTCGGTGGGGGGGACCAGCTCGTCCCCGGTGGGGAGCACCGCCACCCGGGGCCTGGCATACACCGGCACGGTCGCCACCCCGCCGGCGGCAAACAGCCCCACATGGGCCGGCACCAGCACGTCGCCCCTTCTGGCAAGAGGCTCCCCGGCCCGCAGGTTGCAGCCCACGGGGTTGACCATCTCGCCCCGGGCCTTGGGGACGGCGTGCAGGGCGATCCCCTGCTCCAGGACCTCCACGTCCTCTATGGCGATCACCGTGTCAAAGCCGTCGGGAATGGCGATGCCGGTGTTGCAGAAGACATACTCCCGTCCCTCCCGCCACTGCCGGGTATCCGGCATGCCGCCGGCGAAGTCGTCAAACCGGACACCGATGCCGTCAAACCGGCTGACCGGCCGGTTGGGCAGCGTGTTGCGGCTGAAAACGTCTGCCGCGCAGACCCGGCCGCAGGACTGTGAAAACGGGATGTCCTCCCGCCGCTCCACAGCGCCCACGGCCTGCTGGATCAGCGCTGTCATTTCATCCCGTTTCGGCTTGATGCTCTGTATCATCTCGCTCATCCTTTCCTGAAACGCCTCCCGCCGCAGCTGGCGAAAACAAAGATTTTTGCCAAAGTTTAACTGAAAAAAGGATTGACAAATTTTGGAGGCAGTGCTACTATCATAGCACAAAAACGTTATTCTTTCAACAGATAACGTAAATTTTTATGCTGTCGTTATTCTTATTTCAGATACCGCGTGTTTCGAAGGCAGGTGGAAAGCTTGAAGATGGTACAACAGCGCAGCCGCCGCACAGACCGGACCAAGATGCTGCTGCTGATTCTTTTGCCGATTGCAGTTTTTCTGGTGGCCATCTCAATCGGCCGTTATCCGGTAAGCATCGACTCTCTGTGGGATGCGCTGGTGTCGCAGCTGACCGGCGCGGAGATGGATACAGGGGAGCTGGCGCTGATCCGGGTCCGCCTGCCCCGCAACCTGATGGCCATGCTTGTGGGCGCGGCGCTGTCCCTCTCCGGCGCGGTCTATCAGGGGCTGTTTCGAAACCCGGTGGTCTCCCCGGATCTGCTGGGAGCCTCCAACGGGGCCTCCTTCGGCGCGGCGCTGGCCATTCTTGTCGGCTCCCGGGCGGCCACTATCCAGCTGTCCGCCTTCCTCGGCGGCATTGCGGCGGTGGTGCTGGTGGCGGCGATGAACGCCCTGGTCTCCAAGCGCAGCAACTCCATTGTGAACCTGATTTTGTGCGGGATGCTGGTGTCCAGCCTCTTCAGCGCCCTGGTGTCCTTTATCAAGTTTGTGGCGGACACGGATACCAAGCTTCCGGCCATCACCTTCTGGCTGATGGGGAGCCTGTCCTCCACCCTCCTGAGCGATCTGTATGTTTTCTGGCTGTTCCTGCCCGCCTGCATCATCCTGCTGCTGGTGCGCTGGAAGGTCAATATCCTCTCCCTGGGGGACGAGGAGGCCCGGATGCTGGGGGTGAACGTGCGCCTTTACCGCTGGCTGATTATCGGCTGCGCCACGCTGCTGACGTCCTTGTCTGTCAGCGTCAGCGGCAATATCGGCTGGATCGGGCTGGTGGTCCCCCACTTTGCCCGGATGGTGGTAGGCTCCAACTACGGAAAGCTCCTGCCGGCCTCCATGCTGATCGGCAGCGCCTTCCTCCTCCTGGTGGACACGGTGGCCCGGATGCTGATTACGGTGGAGATCCCCCTGGGCATCATCACGGCCATTATCGGCGCGCCCTTTTTCTTCTTCCTGCTGCTGCGCTCCAAAAGGGGGTTTGTCTCATGATGCTCGCTGTCAAGGATCTGGTGTGCGGGTACCGCCCCGGCGTGCCGGTGGTGGGGCCCCTCTCCTTCCAGGTGGAAAAGGGAGAGGTGGTCTGCCTGGTGGGGCCAAACGGCATCGGGAAAACCACCCTCTTCAAAACGGTGCTGGGGCTGCTGAAACCCCTGGGCGGCTCCATCTGGGTGCAGGGCCGGGACAGCCGGGAATACTCCGCCAAGGAGTTTGCCAAGGTGGTGGCCTATGTGCCCCAGGGCCATATCCCCCCCTTCCCCTATGCGGTGCGGGACGTGGTGGTAATGGGCCGCAACCCCACGATGCATGAGCTCTCCTCCCCCAGGCGCGAGGATTTTGAAAAGGCGGAGGAGATGCTGGCGCTGATGGGGATCTCCCATCTGGCTGACCGGGACTATACCGAGATCAGCGGCGGCGAGCGCCAGATGGTGATGATCGCCCGGGCCCTGGCCCAGGACACCAATCTGCTGGTGATGGACGAGCCCACCTCCCACCTGGACTACGGCAATGAAAACCGGGTGCTGGGGCAGGTGAAAAAGCTGGCCGGGCTGGGCTATACCATTATTATGATCACCCATGTGCCGGGCCACGCCTTTTTGTGCGCGGACAAGGTGCTGGCCGTGGGCCGGGACGGCTTTTTCGCCGAGGGCAGCCCGGATGCGGTGCTGACGGAGGAGACCCTCAGCACGCTCTACGGCGTTGACATCCAGCTGTCGGAGGTGGCGCTGCGGCGGGATCAGCGGCATGTAAAGGTTTGCGTGCCGATCACGATATGACCTGTGACAAAATGATCCGAAAATTGGTAGAAAAGAAGTGCATTCATGAAGAAGTGGCGGAACCTGTGGTGCCTGCTGCTGAGCCTTGCCATGGCGCTGGCTCTTGTGGCCTGCTCCGCGGGCAACGGCGGCGGCAGCACCGATCAGGGCCAAAACCAGAACAACGCAGCAAATGACGGTGGAGAAACCGACGGCGAGACCTTTATTTTCACCGACTCCACCGGCCGCGAGGTTGAGCTCCCCCGGAATATCGAGCGGGTGGCCTCGGCCGGCCCCCTGGCAAACATCATGCTGTACGCCGTCAAGCCGGAGGTGATTGTGGGCTGGTCCTCCAAGCCCTCCGAGAGCGCACAGAAGTACATCGACGAGCAGTATTGGGATCTGCCGGAGTACGGCGGATTTTACGGCAGCTCCGCGGATTTCAACCGGGAGGCCCTGATGGCCAGCGCCCCCGACGTGATCATCGACGTGGGCGAATGGGACGAGGAGTACAAGGCGGACTTGGACGCCCTGCAGGAGCAGGTGGGGATCCCCGTGATCCTCATTGAGGCCAATATCGACCAGAACCCCGCCGCCTACCGGACGCTGGGCGAGCTGCTGGGCGAAGAGGAGCGGGCCGAGGAGCTGGCCTCCTACTGTGAAGAGGTAATCGCCGAGGCCCAGGAGAAGGCGGCCACTATCCCGGAGGAGGACCGGGTCCGGGTCTACTATGGCCAGGACGACGGCCTGTCCACCATCCTCAGCGGCACCATCCACTCCCAGATCTATGAGCCGATCGGCGCGGAGATCGTGGTGGACGCCGACAACGCTCAGGTGCAGCAGGGCGGCGGTACGGTCTCCATGGAGCAGCTTCTGGCCTGGGATCCCGATGTCATTATGTTCGTGGACGGCAGCATCTACGATACTGTGGCGGATGACCCCACCTGGAGCGCCCTGACCGCTATCCAGAACGGGAGTTACTACGAGATCCCCACAGAACCGTATAACTGGCTGGGCCGCCCCCCGGGGCCCAACCGCATGATCGGCGTGCGCTGGCTGGGCAACCTGCTCTATCCGGATCTCTATGATTACGATATCGAGCAGGAGGTCAAGGACTACTTCAGCCTCTTCTACCGCTATGAGCTGTCGGATGAGGAGGTGGAGGGCCTGCTGGCCAACTCCACGCTGAAGGCTGAAGCCCAGCGGGCCGGATAAGCGGCAGGCGGCCGGGGATCCCATCAGGGAACATGCCCGGCGAGGAGCTAACGCACAGCAAGGGCCGGCACTTGGTATCAAGTGCCGGCCCTTTTTGAATGGAGGATGCAAGAGGCTATGGACAAGCAGGAGATGCTGGACTACAATTATTTCAAGAGACTTTGGGAGGAGCCGAGACCCGCATCGGAGCTGTCGGATCCGGCATTCTGGGACCGGCGGGCCGATCAGTGGGTGCGGCGGCTGGAGGAGGACCAGGCATATCGGGCCAGGGAGCTGGAGCGGGTGGAGGCCACGGCGGCCTTCCTGCGGCAGCGGGGCCTGCTGGCACAGGGGCAGACGGCGCTGGACATCGGCTGCGGTCCCGGCCTGTTCACCGTGGAGTTTGCCAGAACCGCGGGACAGGTGACGGGTATTGACCTCTCTCCCCGCATGATGGAGCACGCCCGGGCCTATGCCCGGCGGCAGGGGGTGGACAACGCCGCCTTCCGCAGCTGCGACTTCCGCCGGGCGGACCCGGCGGCCATGGGC
>CAJFPI010000088.1 GCA_904398675.1 uncultured Oscillospiraceae bacterium | reverse complement strand
GGTGTACTTGTCCAGGTTGACGCCGCACACGAACATGGGGGTGTCATCCTTGGAGGGGGCGGACATGACCACCTTCTTGGCGCCGGCATCCAGGTGGCCCTGGGCCTTCTCCTTGGTCAGGAACAGGCCGGTGGACTCCACCACATACTCAGCCCCGATCTTGCCCCAGGGCAGGTCGGCGGGGTTACGCTCCGCAAAAATGGGGATCTCCTTGCCGTTGACCACGATGGCGTTCTCGGTGGCGGAGACAGTCCCCTGGAACTGGCCGTGCATGGTGTCATACTTCAGCATATAAGCCAGATAATCGGCGGGGCAGAGGTCGTTGATGCCGACGATCTCGATCTCCGGATGATTCACACTGGCGCGGAACACCATGCGGCCAATACGGCCAAAGCCATTGATACCAACTTTGATGCTCATAACAAAAAACTCCCTTCAAAAAATCTTTTGCGAATTTCTAGGGGTATTATACACCTTGTTTTTTGAATTGAAAAGCGTTTTTTCTGTTCAAATTTTGTTTACAGACAAATTTCTTGTAATTTCTACAAAAATTTGTTATAATCTTCACGACGTTCGTATAAAAGGTGCAATTTACATGAGCCGATCTGCCCGTTTTTACACAGGATAGAGGAAACAGGAGGTGAATGGTGACGCCGCAACATAATGACAAAGATCTTCTGGGACAGCTGCTGTTCCAGATTTCAGGACAGCTGCGGACCCCTCTGGGAAACATCCACAGCGCCCTGACCCATCTCGCACCGCCGGAACGGCGGGAGCTGGACCCGGAGCTGGACCGCAATGCCGCTCTGCTCTCCCAGAGCTATTATCAGCTCCTTCGTTTTGCCAACAATCTCTCCGACGCTGCCGCCTTTTCCAGTGCGGACGCTCTTCCTCTCCGCAGCGGCGACCTTTTTCAGCTGTGCCGTGAGCTGTATCTGCGTGTGGAGCCGTTGACAAAAATGCGCGGCCAGTCCCTGCACTTTTTGTTCAGCGGGGATCAGACTGTGACTTCTTTCAATCAGGACGGGATCGAGCGTCTGGTGCTCAATCTCCTGTCCAATTCCATGAAATTCACCCCCTCCGGCGGTGCTATTACCCTCTCGCTGTCTATTACGGAGGAGACCGTGGAGCTGTCGGTGTCTGACACAGGCTGCGGCATCTCCCAGGACCTGCTGCCCATTCTTTTTGACCGGTATCTCCACCCCGAGCGGATCGACCCCGCTCCCCACGGTCTGGGTCTGGGGCTGCCCATCTGCCAGTGGATCGCCGGAGGGCACGGCGGCACCCTCTCTGCGGTTTCCGCGGAGGGCGTGGGAACACAGGTCACGCTCACATTCCCCAATCGTCAAAGCCCCACCGCCACAGTGCGGGATGTTCCTTTCGATTATACAGGCGGATTCAACCCCACGCTGGTGGAGCTGGCGGATGCGCTGCCGGTGGATGCTTTTACCCATGAATATCTGGACTAACAGGAAAGAGAGGAGGCCCGGCCGGGCCTCCTCTCTTTCCTGTTTAGATCCTGTTACAGGACAAACAGCACATAATCCATATCTTCCAGGGCATTCAGCAGATCCTGTGGGATCTGGGCGGGGAAGTTGATCTCCACCCCCGCGTTGCCGGAGCAGCCGCTGCGGGGCGGCACCACATCGATCTCCCGGTCCCACTGGGCGGTATCCCTGATCAGGCAGTTCACATCCTCCACGCTCTTCAGCTCCAGATAGATGTGCTCGCAGAGCCTGCCATCCTTTGTCCGCCGCTCCACCTTGGCCAAGAAGGTCATGGCAACCAACACAAACCCTGTGGCAAAAATGGCTCCCCAGTAAAAGCCGGTCCCCAGCGCCAGGCCGATGGAGGCGGTGGCCCACAGTCCGGCGGCAGTTGTCAGACCTGTCACCTGGGAGGAGCGGCCCACGATGATGGTCCCCACGCCCAGGAAACCGATTCCGGAGATGACCTGCGCGGCCACACGGTTCGGATCCCCGTCCATTCCCAGCACTGTGGAGGTGTACATCCCCAGCATGGAGGCAAGGCAGGCGCCCAGGCACACCATGATGTGGGTCCGGAGACCGGCAGCACGACCGTGCCGTCCGCGCTCCCAGCCGATCAGCCCCCCCACCAGCGTGGCCAGCAGCAGCCGCAGCAGCACTGCCACACCTGTCAGGTCCCGCAGGATCAGAGGCGTCTCGATGATCCAGTTCAAAGCCATATCAGCATTCATAGGCAATCGCTCCTTTGATCGGGTATCAAGTTCGGGCGCTCTGGCTCTGCCGCCGTTCCAGCACCCGCTTTGCCATATCCGGGTAATTCCCGATAACGGCATCCACCTGCAGATCGGCCAGGCGGCGGACCTCATCCTCCGTATTGACCGTGAAGGTGTTGATCTCCAGCCCGTACTGTTTCAGCTCTCTCACATGGGCAGGCGTCAGGTTGCCGTAGATGGGGTGATAGCAGGGGATTCCCAGGTCGCTGACATATTTCCCTGCCCTCACAAGCCAGCTCTCGCTGAGCAGGCCGTATTTCAGCTCCGGCGCCAGCCCCCGCATCCGCAGGACGCTGTAGTGGTTAAAGCTGGAGATAATGACCCGGTCCTCCAAATGGAACTCCCGGATCAGCCCCAGAACCTTCTCCTCAATTCCAGGGTATTCACAGATATTGGTTTTCAGTTCTATATTGGTAATCAGCGGCAGGTCCGCCGCCATCTGGCAGTACTCACGCAGGGTGGGAATGGGGTTTTCACCTACCCGCCCCCGCCAGAGATAGGACGCATCCAGGCTCCGCAGCTCCTCCAGCGTCAGCTGACCCACACGGCCGGCAGCGCCGCAGGTGCGCTCCACCGTCTCATCATGGATGATCACAGGGCAGCCGTCCTTGGAGAGATGGACGTCCAGCTCGATGCCGTCCGCTCCCGCCTCAACGGCCTTCCGAAAGGCCAGCATGGTATTCTCCGGGTACCGACCGCTGAACCCCCGATGGGCAAAATTCTTCGTCATTCCTTCGTCTCCTCCGCGCAGCAGGGCCGTGCGCTCTGCCGGCACAACGCGCCACAAAGCCCGGTACGGCGCGATTTAAGAAAGGAGCACCCCTTTTTGTCGGTGCTCCTTTCTCAAGCTCTCAATGCACGGCCGTGATGCAGTTTTTATTTTGCAATATGGCAGGCCACAAAGTGGTTGGGCGCGATTTCACGCAGCTGGGGGTTACTGTTGTTCTTGCAGCACTCCTGGCAGGCGTCGCACCGTTTCATGAACCGGCACTGATCCGGCAGGTTTACCGGCGAGGTGATCTCGCCCCGCAGCAGCTTGCGCGGCGGCTTATCCTTGCCCACCACCGGGATGGGGATGGCGGACAGCAGCGCCTGGGTGTAGGGGTGGGTGGGATTGGCAAAGATCTCCGCGGAGGGAGCCTTCTCCACCATCTGCCCCAGATACATCACGGCGATGTCGTCGGAGAAGTACTTCACCACGCTCAAGTCGTGGGTGATAAAGACATAGGTCAGGCCCATGTCCCGCTGCAGCTGCTTGAGCAGGTTGAGGATCTGCGCCTGAATGGAAACGTCCAGAGCGGACACAGGCTCGTCGCAGACGATGAGCTTGGGGTTCACCGCCAGAGCCCGGGCAATGCCGATACGCTGACGGCGGCCGCCGTCCAGCTCATGGGGGTATGTATTGACGAACCGGCGGGCCAGACCCACAATGTCCATCAGCTCCAGCGTCCGTTTCTCGATCTCCGCCTTGCTGCTGAGCAGCTTGTGCTCCTTGATGGGCTCGCTGATCAGCTGCATGATGCTCTGGCGGGGATCCAGCGAGGAGAAGGGATCCTGGAAGATCATCTGCATCTCGGTGCGCATCTTCCGCATCTGGGAGCGGCGGTAGTTGGTGATGTCCTGGCCGTCAAAGATGATCTTGCCGGCGGTGGGCTCCAGGAGCTTGAGGAGGGTGCGGCCGGTGGTGGACTTACCGCAGCCGGACTCGCCCACGATACCCAGGGTCTTGCCCTCTTCAATGGTAAAGTTCACCCCGTCCACTGCGTGAAGCTTTCCCTTGGGCGTGTCAAAATACTTGGTCAGATTCTGGACTTCCAGAATAATCTTTTTCTCAGCCATTTGCGTTCCTCCTTAAGCGGAAGCTCGGATCGTCATAGGCGTGGCAGGCCACATAGTGGCTGCCATTCACATGACGCAGCTCCGGCACCGACTGGGTGCACGCCTCAGTGGCGTAGGGGCACCGGGGCGCAAAGGTACATCCCTCCGGCAGGTGCATGGGGTCCGGCATCATCCCCTTGATGGGGACCAGCTCCTCCCCCTGCTCCTTCAGGTTGGGCAGAGAGTCAAAGAGGCCTTCTGTATAGGGGTGGCGGGTGTCGTTGAACACCTCGTCGGTGGTGCCCACCTCCACGATCCGGCCGGCATACATCACGGCCACATCGTCGCACACCTCCGCCACAACGCCCAGGTCATGGGTGATGAGGAGCATGGACATATGGTTATTGTCAATCAGCTCCTTCATCAGGTCCAGCACCTGGGCCTGAATGGTCACATCCAGGGCGGTGGTAGGCTCGTCGGCGATCAGGAAGTGGGGCCGGCAGGCCAGGGCAATGGCGATGACCACGCGCTGGCGCATGCCGCCGGAGAACTGGTGGGGATAGTCATAGGCGCGGCTCTCCGCGATGCCCACCATCTTGAGCATCTCCTTGGCCCGCTCAAAGGCATCCTTCTGGGACAGGTTTTCATGGAGCATGACGCTCTCGGCGATCTGCTCGCCCACGGTCATCACCGGGTTCAGGGCGGTCATGGGATCCTGGAAGATCATGGCCACCTCGTTGCCGCGCATGTGCTCCAGCTCCTTCTCGCTCATCTGCAGGACGTCCTTGCCGTCCAGCACGATGGAGCCGCCCTTGATGACGCCCGGAGGGCTGGGGACCAGGTTCAGAATGCTGAGGGCCGTGGTGGTCTTGCCGGCGCCGGTCTCACCCACCAGTCCCAGGGTTTTCTCCCGCCGGACGGAGAGGTTCAGGCCGTTGATGGCGCAGACACAGCCGTCGTCGGTCTCAAAATGGACCACCAAGTCCTTGATATCCAGGATATGGTCTCTCTCCTGCTCCACCGCCGCGGCGGTGGTTTTCTCCAAATTCTTTTCGCTCATCCGTCTATCCCCCTTATCTCTTCAGCTTGGGATCCAACGCATCCCGCAGGCCGTCGCCCATCAGGTTCAGAGCCAGAACGGTCAGCATGATGGCAAGGCCGGGGAAGATGCACATCCAGGGCTCGCTGCGGATATACAGACGGCCGTCGGCCAGCATGGTCCCCCACTCCGGCGTCGGGATGGGCACGCCCACGCCCAGAAAGCTCAGGGAGGAGGCGGAGATGATGTTGGAACCGATGGACAGCGTCACCTGGACGATGATGGGGCTCAGGCAGTTGGGAATGATGTGCTTGAGAATGATCTTCCAGGTGGGAAGGCCCATGGCGTAGGCCGACTCCACATACTCCTGGTCCCGGATGGTCATGACTGAGGCACGCGTTATTTTGGCAAATGAGGTCGCCGAGCTGATCGACAGCGCGATCACCAGGCTCAGGATGCTGGTGCCCAGCAGCTGGACGATCACGACGGCCAGCATGATGTTGGGGATGGAGTAGAGAATATCGTTGGCGCGCATCACCAGCTGATCCCAGCCGCCGCCGTAGAAACCGGCGAGAGACCCGGTAATAAGGCCCACAATCAGGCCCAGGGCCACGCTGCCCACGCCGATGATGAGGGAGTAGCGGGAGCCGTAGATCACGCGGGCCATGACGTCACGGCCCAGCTGGTCGGTGCCGAAGGGGTGGGCCAGGCTGGGCGCCTCACGGGCCTCGGACATAATCATGCCGGCGATCTCGGTGTCATAGTCGTAAAGAAGGTCGCCGCTGCAGGCCAGAATGAAGAGCAGAACCATAAAGATCATGCCCACCACAGCGCCCTTGTTTTTCAGGAGCCTGTGCCAGGTCTCCTGGGCCAGGGAGCGGCCCTTATACTCCTGCAGGTTATCTGCCACTTTCACTGTCTCGTTCATCGTATCACCCCTTGTTAGAATACTGCGCCTTGATCCGCGGATCCAGGAACGCGTAGATCAGGTCCACCACCAGGTTGATAATGCTCATCAGGATACAGCAGAGGATGATGGAACCGGTCACCGTGGGGATGTCGCGCTTGTCGATGGACTCAAAGACCAGCCGTCCAATGCCGGGCCAGGAGAACACCACCTCCGCCAGAGCGGAGCCCGTCATCACCAGGCTGAACTGCATGCCGATGGCGGTGACAATGGGGATCATGGCGTTTTTCAGGCCGTGGTAATAGATCACCCGCCGACGGGAGGCGCCCTTGGCCTTGGCGGTGGTCATGTAGTCGGCCCGGATCACGTCCAGCATGGCCGAGCGGGTGGTGCGGGTGATGAGGGCGGCCAGGCCCAGCCCCACCGTCACCGCCGGCAGGACAAGATACTTCGGCCCGTCCGCGCCCTGGGAGGGCAGCCAGTTGAGGTTCACCGCGAACACCAGCATCAGCATCAGGCCCAGCCAGAAGTTGGGCATGGACACGCCGAAGAGGGCAAACACCATTCCCGTGGTGTCCTTCCAGGTGTTTTGGTTCAGGGCCGTGTAGATTCCCAGCGGAACGGATATGATACACGCCAGGATCAGCGCCGTGCCGCCCAGGGCCAATGTCATAGGCAGGCACTGCATAAACCGGTCAAACACGTCGATGCCCGTCACATAGGACTCGCCCATGTCGCCGGTAACCAGTCCGCCCATGTAGCGGGCGTACCGAATCAGGAAGGGGTCGTTCAGCCCCATCTCCTCCCGCAGCGCCTCCTTCTGCTCCGTGGTGGCGTTTTCCGGCAGAATGGTATTCACCGGGTCGCCGCCCGCCAGATCCATGGCGAAATAGATCAGGAAGGAAGTGATCAGGATCGTGGGGATCATGAACAGCAGTCGTTTCAAGACGTAACGAATCATACTCTCATACTCTCCTTTTCCACGGTGCGGCCGCCCGGGGCCGCCCGTCAAAGTCTGCGTATGCCGCCGCCGGGCAGGCGTCAGCCTGCCTGCGTCCCTATCCTTAACGGACCAAGGCCGGAGACGCAGGCATACCGGCGCTTAACCAAGGCCTTGGCCGGTGGGAAATGCTGCTCAGTAGTCTGCTCCCGCGCGCCGCACCCCGTGCCGGGCAAGGCTGCGCGGATGGATTTTTCGTTCACCAGATTTTCTCTCCGCACAGAGGGACGGAGCCGGCCGGGCTTTCAGTGGCACCCGGCCGTCTTTGCCGGACAAACGCACGGCAAACTGGGGGGAGGGCCGGACAGTCTTTGCTGTCCGGCCCTCGCAGGTCACATGGTCAGTGCGGGACCGGTGGAACCGGAGACCGGTTACGCCTCAGAACCGCTCAGGTCAATGTAGGCCCAGGACCAGTTGTGGTTGCCACCGCCGAAGAGGTACTCGCCCTTCAGATTCTTGTCATAGGCGATGACCAGGTCGGCCGTGTAGAGCGGCACCTGGGGGCAGGCCTCAACCAAGTACTCCTGCAGCTCGATGGACAGCTGCTCGCGGGCGTCGCGGTCCTTCTCGGTGAGCACCTGCTTAGCCATGTCGTCCACATAGGGATCGCTGTACTGGAAGTAGTTGGTGGAGTAGTCGGTGCTGAACAGCTCGGTGTAGATCTCATCCAGGCGGTCGATCACGTTCCAGCGCCACAGGAACATCTGCTGGTTGCCCTCCTGGCACTGTGTCTTCAGGGTCGCCTCGTCAAACTGCTGGATGTCCACGTTGACGCCGATGGCACTCAGGTAGTTCTGGATCATGGGGGCGATGCTGGTGTAGGGAGAGCCGTTGGAGATGTACAGGGTGATGGTCAGCTCGCCCTCGCTGTAGCCGGCCTGGGACAGCAGGTCCTTGGCGCGGTCCACATCGTAGTCAAAGCCTTCCATGTCGTCATAGAAACTCCACACGCCGCGGTTGACGACAGTGGTCTGGGCCTGGCCGTAGCCGTCCAGCACGCCGTCGATGATCTCCTGGCGGTTGATGGCGCAGGCGATGGCCTGGCGCACCAGCTGGCCGTTCTCACCGTTGAAGGGCTCAGCCTCGCAGTTAAAGCCCAGGTAGAACAGGCGGGTACCGGCCTGGTTGTGGACGGTGATATTATCGTCGCCCTCCAGGAAGGACAGCTCGTTGATGGGGGGATCGATGCACACGTCGATATCGCCGCTCTGCAGGGCAGCCACGCGGGAGGCGGCCTCAATGATGGGCTTAAAGACGATCTCATCGGACACGCCGGGGTCATCGCCCCAGTACTTCTCGTTCTTCACAAAGCGGACATACTGGCCGGGGACCCACTCGTCGAAGACATACCGGCCGGTGCCGATGTAGTGGGGGTTCTCCATGCCGCTGTCATAGGCCTCCTTGGAGAGGATGACCAGGGGGTAGCCGGCCAGCACGGCCAGCAGCTCGTTGGAGTAGCTGGAGGTGACAAACTGCACGGTGTACTCGTCGATCTTCTCCACGCTCTCCACCAGGCTCAGGGTAGCGGCCACGACGGAGCGGTCGGGATCCATGGCCTTCTCGTAGGTGAAGACCACGTCGTCAGCGTTGAAGGGGGTGCCGTCGCTGAAGGTGGCGTTCTGCACCAGGTTGAACACCAGGTGGGTGTCGTCAGTCCACTCCCAGCTCTCCGCCAGACTGGGCAGATACTCGTTGTCCTCATTGCTGAGGAACACCAGAGTCTGGTGGGTCAGGGCGATGCAGTTGTTGTTGATCTGGTCGTTCTGCTGCTGGGGATCCAGCTCGTTGATGTCGGAGGCAATGCCGATGGTCAAGGTGCCCTGCACGCCAGGGGTGCTGCCCTCCTCGCCGCCGGTGCTGCCACCGTTGTTGCTGCCGCCGTTGTTGGTCCCACCGTTGTTGCCGCTGCTGCAGGCAACCAGCGCGAACACCATGACGAGCGTCAACAGCATTGCAAGAATTCTCTTCATTTCGCGTTCTCCTTCACATAGATTTTGGCCTTTCCCAGTTCCTGTCGGCCAGGCCGAACCCACATCAAATCACTCCCGAATATTCGCTGTGAAGTTGCGAAATCCGAAAGAAACTTGCTGATTATGCGCCAATACCCGAAAATGGGGACAAAAAATCGGAGTAAGACACATCGTTTCCCTACGATCACTCCAGCTCCTTGCGAATCTCAACTGCCTCAGGCACGGTTATTGGCTTTTACGCAAAGAACATATCAAAATTGTCCGGTTCTGTCAATAAAATTTATGAAAAAAACAGGTAAACTTGGGGCCATCTTACGTCATTTTGTTTAAATTATCCAGAAATCGCGCGAGTTTTTGGAGGTTTTAAACAATTAGCCGCCCAGGGCTGCTGCTTTGCCGCCGCCAGAAGGCTGTTTTACAGCAGCAGAAACGGCAGGCGGGCGGCGCACCGCAGGCGGCGGCGCCCGGATTTCTCCTTGACGGCGGGGCGGCGGGGCGGGTATGATGGGGGCAGATTGAGACGGGAGGTGCTGCCATGAAACGGGTGCTGGTGGTGGATGACGAGCCCATCACCCGGATGGACCTGCGGGAGATGCTGCAGGAGCTGGAATTTGACGTGGTAGGCGAGGCGGGGGACGGATTTGACGCGGTGGAGCTGTGCCGCAGCCTCCGGCCGGACGTGGTGCTGATGGATGTGAAGATGCCGGTGTTTGACGGCCTGGCTGCGGCGGAGACCATCCTGCGGGAGGATCTGGCGGGCTGTGTGGTGCTGCTCACCGCTTTCAGCGACCGGGAGGTGATCGACCGGGCCAACGCCGCCGGCGTCACGGGCTATATCGTCAAGCCTGTGGAGGAGCGGCTGCTGCTGCCCACCATCGAGGTGGCCCTGGCCCAGAGCCAGCGGCTGCGGCAGAGCAGGGAGGAGGCGGCAAAGGCCGTCAGCCGCCTCAACGACAGCAAGCTGATCCACCGGGCCCAGGCTGTGCTGGCCCAGCGGGCGGGGATCTCGGAGAGTAGCGCCTACCAGGAGCTGCGCCGGCTGTCCATGGACAAGCGGGTGCCCATGGCCGTTCTGGCCAGATCCATTCTGGAGCAGGAGCCCCGGAGAAAGGACAAGCCATGCTGAGAGAGCTTTGCAGACAAAATACAAGCCTCACTGAGGAGGAGATCCGCCGCCTGGAGCTGCTGGCGGATCAGCTGCCCCTGATCGCGGAGCTGACGGCGGCGGATGTGTTCATCGACTGCCCCTGCGCCGACCGGGCCATCGTGGTGGCCCACGCCCGGCCCGCCGGCCATCCCAGCGCCTACACCGCCAGCGTGGTGGGGCAGTTCGCCCTGCCGGAGGACGAGCCGGCGGTGTTCCAGGCGCTGAAGACCGGTCTTGCCGTCTGTGACCTGAAGGCGGTGACCCAGGAGGGGCGGGCTGTGCGGCAGAACGCGGCCCCCGTCCGGGGGGAGGGCGGAGGCGTCATCGGCGTCCTGATCCGGGAGCGGGACATCAGCGCAGACATCCTCCAGGAAAAAAAATACGAGACCCTGGCCCGCAGCTATGAGGGACACAACCAGGTGGCCGCCCTGGCCGCCAAGCTGGACAACCCCCAGCAGGCAGCCATGCGGGAGGTCCACCACCGGATCAAAAACAACCTCCAGCTGGTGGCCAGCATCCTGAACATGCAGAGCCGCAAGTGCGCGGACCTCTCCACCAAACGGATTTTGCAGGAAAATGTTGGCAGAGTCTTGTCAATTGCCACGATTCATGATATACTGACTCATCATAGTAACGACTCCATGTTCGTCAGCAGCCGTATCCTGTTTGACAAGCTGCGGATGAACATGCAGAGCCTCGCCCCGCCGGGAAAATCCGTGGTCATCAGCGTGGATGGCGACGACGTGCTCCTGGATGTGGACGTGGCCACGCCTGTCTCCATGGTCATCACCGAGCTTTTGACCAACGCGCTGGAGCACGCCTTCGAGGGGCGCAGCGAGGGGCAGGTGACCGTATCCCTCCATGCCGGCAGTCTTTACCACACCGTCACCGTGGCGGACAACGGCATCGGATTTGATCCCTTCGACCAGGACGGGTCCAGCATGGGGCTGAGCATTGTCAGCGCAACGGTGCGCGACAAGCTCAAGGGAAAGCTCCGCGTCAGCTCTGACGACAGCGGGACCCGGATGTCCTTCGACTTCCGGGCGTAGCGGAGAAAAGTCAATAGGTCCCACAACGGCGTGGGGCGGTTTCGGCAAAAAGGCCAGGAAATCCCAGGGGATTTTTTGGCCTTTTCGTTGTTTTTACAGGCTCCTGCAGCCGGCCGCTGCGGGAAACAGGGGAAAGGGGGGCGGCCTTTGGCGGATATACTCAGCGTTGGCATCGATATCGGCACCTCCACCACCCAGGTGGTTTTCAGCCGGCTCAGGATGGAGAACACCGCCGCCTTCTTCTCCGTTCCCCATGTGTCCATCGTGGGAAAGGAACTGGTCTACCGGGGGGCGGTCCACACCACCCCCCTCAAGACCGCCGTCCTCATCGACGGCGACGCCGTGCGGGACATTGTGGCGGCGGAATTCCGCCGGGCGGGGTTCACCCCGGCGGACACGGACACCGGCGCCGTCATCATCACCGGCGAGTCCGCCCGGAAGGAGAACGCGGCGCTGGTGCTGGAGAAGCTCAGCGGCTTTGCCGGGGAGTTTGTGGTGTCCACCGCCGGGCCGGACCTGGAGAGCGTCATCGCCGGCAAGGGCAGCGGCGCCTGCCAGCACAGCATCGACAACGAGTGCGTCACGGTGAACCTGGACATCGGCGGCGGCACCACCAACATCGCTGTCTTTGACCGGGGGGAGACGGCAGGGAAGGGCTGCCTGGACATCGGCGGGCGGCTTGTCCGGATCACGCCGGACCGGCGCATCGAATCCGTCAGCCCCCCGGCGGAGCGGGTGGCGCAGGCCATCGGCCTTTCCCTCCGTCCCGGGGACAGGGCGGATCCCGCCGCCCTCGCCGCCCTGACGGACAAGATGGCGGACCTCCTGGCCCAGGCTCTGGGCGCGGCGGCGCAGGAGCCCCTGCTCCGGGCGGTGCAGACGCCGGAGAGCACCTGGCTGGAGCCGCCGCGAAACATCCAGGCCATCTGCTTTTCCGGCGGCGTGGCCGACTGCATCCGGGGCGGGGAGGGGGAGGACCCCTTCCGCTACGGGGACATCGGCCCCCTGCTGGGCCGCTCCATCCGGGAGGGGGCGCTGTGCCGCACCTTTCCGGTGATGGAGGCGGGGGAGACCATCCGGGCCACGGTGGTGGGGGCCGGGACCTACACCACCACCCTCTCCGGCAGCACCATCGCCTATGACGCGGGGCTCTTCCCCATGAAGAACCTGCCGGTGCTCAAGCTGACGGCGGAGGAGGAGGTCGCCTGTTTCCAGGGGCGCCCGGAGCCGCTGGAGCGGCGGCTGCGCTGGTTTCTGGAGCAGACGGACGACAGGCGGGCGGTGGTGAGCCTCCGGGGCCTGCAGGACCCCAGCTACGGCCAGCTCAAGGCTCTGGCCCGGGCGCTCGCCCAGGGGCTGGACCGGGCGCTGCCCCGGGGCGTTCCGGCCATCGCGGCGCTGGAGTGCGACATGGCAAAGGCCTTGGGGGGCGCTATGCGCACGGCGCTGGGGGGCCGGCGGCCGGTGGTCTGCATCGACGGCGTGAAGGTCACAGACGGGGATTATGTTGACCTGGGGCGGCCCCTGATGGAGGGGCTTGTGATCCCCGTGGTGGTCAAGACCCTGCTCTTTGGATAGATTTCCCCATTCCCCAACGAGATGAGGAGGAGAGACGAGAGATGAAGTTATCCACAACACTGGCCGGCAGGCACTTCACCTTCCGGGACGTGAAGGACGTGCTTGCCAAGGCAAACGAGGAGAAGTCCGGCGATATCCTCGCCGGGGTGGCCGCCGCCTCCGATCTGGAGCGGGTGGCCGCCAAGGCGGTGCTCAGCGACCTTTTGGTGCGGGACCTGCGGGAGAACCCGGTGGTCCCCTATGAGGACGACGAGGTGACCCGCATCAACCAGGACGGGCTGGACGCCGCCGTCTACAGCCGCATCCAGAACTGGACCATGGCCCAGCTCAGGGAGTATATCCTCAGCTACGAGTCCTCCGAGGAGGACCTGAAGGCGCTGGGCCGGGGGCTCACCGCCGAGGTGGTGGCGGGGGTGTGCAAGCTGATGAGCAACCTGGACCTTATCTACGCTGCCAACAAGATCCGCATCACCGCCACCTGCAACACCACCATCGGGCGGCGGGGGTGCCTGTCCACCCGGCTGCAGCCCAACCACTCCACCGACAACGTGGAGGGGATCACCGCCTCCCTCTTCGAGGGCTTGAGCTACGGCTGCGGCGACGCGCTTTTGGGCCTCAACCCGGTGAACGACACCGTGTCCAGCCTGGCGGAGGTGCTCAAGCGGTTTGACGAGGTGAAAAACCGCTTTGAGATCCCCACCCAGATCTGCGTCCTGGGCCACATCACCACACAGATCGAGGCGGTCAAGCGGGGCGCCCCCTGCGACATGATCTTCCAGTCCATCGCCGGCAGCCAGAAGGGCAACAGCGCCTTCGGCTTCAGCCGGGAGACGGTGGAGGAGGCCCTGGCGCTCCTCCGGGAGCGGGGTACTGCCAAGGGGCCGGACGTGATGTACTTTGAAACCGGCCAGGGCAGCGAGCTGAGCAGCGACGCCCACTACGGCGCCGATCAGGTGACCATGGAGGCCCGGTGCTACGCCTTCGCCCGGCCCTTCCACCCCTTCATGGTGAACACGGTGGTGGGCTTTATCGGCCCGGAGTATCTCTACGACAGCCGCCAGGTGATCCGGGCGGGCCTGGAGGACCACTTCATGGGCAAGCTCTCCGGCGTCCCCATGGGGTGCGACTGCTGCTACACCAACCACATGATGGCCGATCAGAACGACATTGAAAACCTCTCCCTGCTGCTGGCCAGCGCGGGAGTGAACTATATTCTCGGCGTCCCCACCAGCGACGACGTGATGCTCAACTACCAGACCAACGCCTACCACGACGTGGGCACCATCCGGGAGATCCTGGGCCTGCGTCCCATCCGGGAGTTTGAGCAGTGGCTGGAGAAGATGGGGATTATGGAAAACGGGCGCCTGACCGACCGGGCGGGCGACCCCACGATCTTTACGAGGAGGTGAGCGCCGTGGCCGACAGAGACAGCATCGCCGCCATTGTGGCGGAAGTGATCGAGCAGCTCCAGCGCACCGGCAGCGTGACGCTGCCACAGGGGGAGCGTCCCTGCTGCGGCGGGGAGGACCCCTGCGGCGACATCACCGCCGCAGCCTGCCGGCGCATCAGCCTTTTGGACCATCCGGAGGATCCGGAGGCCCTGGAGCGGATGCGGACAAAGACCACCGCCCGCATCGGCGTGGGCCGGGCGGGGCCGCGGCTGAAGACCCGCACCCTTCTCACCCTCCGGGCCGACCACGCCCAGGCCCGGGACGCGGTGTTCGCCGACGTGGACCCTGCCCTGCCGGAAAAGCTGGGCCTCTTCACGGTCCAGACCCAGTGCGACAGCAAGGACACCTATGTGACCCGGCCGGATCTGGGCCGCCGCCTCAGCGACGAGGCGGTGGAGACCCTCCGTCGCCGGTGCACGCCCAACCCCGATGTGCAGATCTACGCCTCCGACGGCTTGAGCTCCACCGCCATTGAGGCAAACCTCCCCAACATTCTCCCGGTTTTGATGGACACGCTGCGGGAGCGTGGCCTCACCGTGGGCACCCCCTTCTTCCTCCGGTTCGGCCGCGTGGGTGCGGAGGAGCAGGTGGCGGAGATCGTGGGGGCCAAGGTGGTATGCGTACTGCTGGGGGAGCGCCCCGGCCTCGCCACCGCCGAGAGCATGAGCGCCTATATCGCCTACAACGCCTATGTGGGCATGCCGGAGTCCAAGCGGACGGTGGTATCCAACATCCACAAGGACGGCATCGCCGCCGTGGAGGCCGGGGCCTATCTCGCCGAGGTGATCTGCCGGATCCTGGAGCAGAAGGCCAGCGGCGTGGACCTGGTGAAGTAGGGGAGGGGAGCGCATGCGAGGAGACCCCATCCCCGTCCGGGTCCTCAGCGCCCGGCTGATCCCCAACGCGGACCCGGCCCTGCTCAAAAGCCTCGGCGTACCGGAGGGCCTTCGCAGCCTGGCCCTTTTCACCAGCGACTGTGACGACGTGTCCTACGCCGCTCTGGACGAGGCCACCAAAAAGGCCGACGTCCGGGTGGTCTACGCAAAGAGCATGTACGCCGGCGCCTCCAACGCCAGCACGGCCAACGCCGGGGAGTTTATCGGCATCCTGGCCGCCCCGGACCCCGCCGCCGCCCGCAGCGGGCTGGACGCGGCCGTCCACTTCGCCCGGCAGGAGGCCAGCTTTAAAAGCGCCAGCGACCGGGACGACGTGGTCTACTTTGCCCACTGCATCTCCCGTACCGGCTCCTATCTCTCCGCCCAGGCCGGCGTGCCGGAGGGGACGGCTATGGCTTACCTCATTGCCCCGCCGCTGGAGGCGGCTGTGGGGCTGGACGCCGCGCTGAAGATGGCGGAGGTGGAGCTGCGGGTGTTTTACGGCCCCCCCACGGAGACCAACTTCGCCGGCGGGCTTTTAACCGGCTCCCAGGCGGCCTGCCAGGCGGCCTGCGACGCCTTTGCCGACGCGGTGTGCGCCGTGGCCGGCGCGCCCCTTCAATACTGACGAGATGATGAGATGAAAGAGGAGGAAACGCACAATGGAATTTGACCGGGATCTATACTCCATTCAGGAGGTTCGCAATCTGATCAAGCGGGCCAAGGCCGCCCAGGAGGAGTTCGCCTCCTTCTCCCAGGAGCAGGTGGACGCGGTCTGCCGCGCCGTGGCGGAGGCCGGGGCGAAAAACGCGGAAAAGCTGGCCAAGATGGCCGCGGAGGAGACGGGCTTTGGCGTGTGGCAGGACAAGGTGCTGAAAAACCAGCTGGGCAGCACCATGACCTGGGACGCCATCAAGGACATGAAGACCGTGGGCGTCATCCGGGAGGACGAGGCCCGGGGCATCACCGAGGTGGCCGTGCCCATGGGGGTGGTGGCCGCCCTGATCCCCTCCACCAACCCCACCTCCACGGTGCTCTATAAGACCATCATCTCCCTGAAGGCGGGCAACGCCATTGTCATCAGTCCCCACCCCGGGGCCAAAAACTGCATTCTGGAGGCCTGGCGCATCGCCTCCGAGGCGGCCAAGCGGGCCGGCGCCCCCGACGGGCTGGTGCAGTGCATCACCACCCCCACCGTGGATGCCACCAACGCCCTGCTCAAGAGCCGGGACATCGGCATCATCCTGGCCACCGGCGGCGAGGCCATGGTCCGGGCGGCCTACAGCTCCGGCAACCCCGCCCTGGGCGTGGGTCCCGGCAACGGGCCGGCCTTCATTGAGAAATCCGCCGACATCCCCACCGCCGTCCGCCGCATTCTGGACAGCAAGACCTTCGACAACGGCACCATCTGCGCCAGCGAGCAGAGCATCGTCACCGAGAAGTGCATCAAGGACAAGGTCATTGACGAATGCAAGCGCCAGGGGTACTACTTCCTCTCCCCGGAGGAGTCGGAGAAGGTCTCCCGCTTTATCCTCCGGGCCAACGGCACCATGAACCCCAAGATCGTGGGCAAGACCGCCCAGGCCATTGCCGACATGGCGGGCATCACCATCCCCGCCGGCACCAAGATCCTTATCTCCCCCCAGACCACCGTGGGCAAGGACAACCCCTACTCCCGGGAAAAGCTCTGCCCCATCCTGGCCTTCTATGTGGAGGACAACTGGGAGAGCGCCTGTAAGCGCTGCATGGAGATCCTCCACAACGAGGGCGCGGGCCACACCATGGTGATCCACAGCCAGGACAAGAGCGTGATCCGGGAGTTTGCCCTGAAAAAGCCGGTAAGCCGCCTGCTGGTAAACGTCCCCGGCGCTCTTGGCGGCGTGGGCGCCCTCACCGGGCTGCAGCCGGCGCTGACCCTGGGCTGCGGCGCCGTGGGCGGCAGCGCCACCAGCGACAATGTGGGACCCCAGCACCTCTTCAACATCCGCCGGGTGGCGGTGGGCCTGCGGGAGCTGAGCGACCTGCGTGGCAGCGCCCCCGCCCCTGCGCAGGAGAGCGCACACGTTTCGTCCGCCGCCCCCTATTCCCGCAACGCCGTTGCCGGGGGCATGACCCTCAGCCGGGACGAGATCGCCGCCATTACCCGGGCGGTGCTGGAGCGGCTGGAGCGGTGAGAGCGCTGACGATCCACCCCAAAAAGACGACAGATACCTTATTATAATAGAGGAGGACATGTGTGATGGAGAATTTATTGGCATTGGGCATGGTGGAGACAAAGGGCCTTATCGGGGCCATTGAGGCGGCCGACGCCATGGTAAAGGCCGCCAACGTAAAGCTCATCGGCAAGGAGCAGATCGGCTCCGGCCTTGTCACCGTCATGGTGCGGGGGGACGTGGGTGCTGTGAAGGCCGCCACCGAGGCCGGCGCCGCTGCCGCCAAGCAGGTGGGCGAGCTGTACGGCGTCCATGTGATTCCCCGGCCCCACGGCGATGTTGAGGGCATCCTGCCCCATCTGGATTGATGCGCCAGCTGGTGACAGACCGGGAGCTGCGCCGTCTCTGGGACCAGGGGGAGTTCCACACCTTCACGGTGGAGGAGGGGACGGTGGTGACCCCCTCCGCCCGGGACTTCCTCCTGGAGCACCGGATTGAGCTGCGCCTGCAGCCCAAGGGTAAAACCATGACGGTGGAGCCCATCGCCGCCGCTGGCGGCGCGCCCCGGTATGTGATCGAGGCCACTGGGGAGAGGGTGGAGGAAAAGCCGGAGGAGATGACCCACCTCCGGGGCAACCGCCTGGTGCCCAAGACCCACCCCCGCATCCTCTTCCGCGGAAAGCTGGACAGCCTGATGGCAGCCTTTCTCTCCGCGGAGGTCACCGCCGCGGAGCAAAACCGGAGGCGGACCCTGGAGGAGCTGGAGGAGCTGCTGGGATTTCTCCGGCAGATTCTGGCCGCGGAGGTGAAGGAGGAGCCCCTGGGGGAGATCCGCCTTCTGGGGCTGGACAGTCGGGGCATCCGCCGGGTCTCCCACCATGTACAGGAGGAAATCGGCATCCCCCACCCCATCCCCAGCTATACCATGGGGCGTCTGGCCATGGAGCTCAACGCCCTGCGCACCCAGGTCCGGGAGACGGAGCTGGCGGCGGCCCTGGCCTTTGACCAGGGCGGGCGCTGCACCCGGCCGGACCTGGTGGAGGGGCTCAACCGCCTCTCCAGCGCGGTCTATATTCTCTTCTGCCGCCTGGCGGCGGAGCAGTCGGATAAAAGGAGGTGACGGCGATGGCGGAGGAACACAAGCAGCGGATTATCCAGGAATTTGTCCCCGGCAAACAGGTCACCATGGCCCACCTGATCGCAAACCCCGATCCGGACCTCTACAAAAAGCTGGGGGTCATCGGCGAGCGCAGCGGCGCCCTGGGCATCCTGACCATTACTCCCTCCGAGGCGGCCATTATCGGCGCGGACGTGGCCACCAAGGCCGCCAGCGTGGAGCTGGTGTTCGTAGACCGGTTCAACGGCTCCCTGGTGATCAACGGCGACGTGGCCAGCGTGGAGGCCGCCCTGCGGGACGTGCTGGATGTGCTGGTGAATACCATCGGCTGCACCCCCACCACCATCACACGCACATGAAGAAGATCCTTCTGGCAGGCGACGTGGCCTGCGGAAAAACCACCCTGTGCCAGCGGCTCAACGGGCTGGAGCAGCGGTATAAAAAGACCCAGACCGTTGAGGTGGTGGGCAAAACCATCGACACCCCCGGGGAATATCTGGAGCACCGCTCCTTCCTCAAGGGCCTCGTGGTCACTGCCGCGGAGGTGGACTTGGTGCTCTTTCTCCAGGACGCCACCCAGGAGCGGTTCCTCTACTCCCCCGGCATGGCGGGGATGTTCCCCGTGCCGGTGGCAGGGATCGTGACCAAGGCGGACCTGGCCACCCAGCGCCAGCTCAGCGATGCCCGGGAGATGCTGGAGCTCACCGGGGCGGATCCCATTTTTACCATCAGCTCTGTAACGGAGGAGGGGATGGAGCCCCTCCTGGCCTTTCTTGCAACATAGCCGCCGCGATACCAGCGGCCGGAGGTTTCCATGGAAAATAAAGTTCTGCTGATCCTGGTGGACGGCATGCGCTCCGACAGCCTGGCCGCCTGCGGCCACCCCTATATCCCTCGGCTGCAGCGGGAGAGTACGTCCACGCTGCAGGCGCGGTCGATGATGCCCTCAGTGACGCTGCCCTGCCACATGTCGCTGTTTCACAGCGTGCCGCCGGCGCGCCACGGTGTAACCACCAATCTCTATGTGCCCCAGGTCCGCCCGGTGGAGGGACTGTGCGACTACCTCGCCCGCAGCGGGAAACGCTGTGCCCTCTTTTATAGCTGGGAGCAGCTGCGGGATCTGTCCCGGCCCGGCAGCCTCGCCATCAGTCTCTTCCTCTCGGGAAAGGATCTGGGCTACCGCCCGGCCACCGACGCTCTGGTGAACAGCGCCATGGAAACCATGGAGACGCTCCAGCCGGACTTCGTCTTTCTCTATCTGGGCGACCCGGATGATGCGGGCCACAGCGAGGGGTGGATGTCCCCCGCCTACCTCCGCTCTGTCTACAGCGCATGGGACGATATCCAGAAAGTATTGGAGCGTCTGCCGTCCTGCTACACTGTCCTCATCACCGCTGACCACGGCGGCCATGACCGCACCCACGGGGAGGACTGTCCGGAGGACATGACCATCCCGCTTTTCCTGCGGGGCGGCCCCTTCGCCCCCGGCGCAGCTCTGGGAGACGGCGTCTCCCTCCTGGATATCGCCCCCACCGTGGCCGCTCTGCTGGGTCTCCCCGCCAACCAGGATTGGGAAGGCAGGTGCCTGGTATGAATCCTGCAGCGCAGGTCTCCCGTCAGGCAGCACGGAGGCTTACCGCCCTGTGCTGCCTGATTTATTTTGCCAGCTACCTCACCCGCTTGGACTATGGCGCAGCCCTGACGGAAATCATCTTGGATCTGCAGGTTTCCAAGGAGACCGCCATTCTGGCTGTCACCGGCAGCTTTATTACCTACGGCGTCGGGCAGCTGTTCAGCGGCGCGCTGGGAGACCGTTTCTCCCCCCGTTTACTCATTGTGATTGGCATGATCGCCACCTGTCTGTGCAATATAGCGGTCGCTCTGCTGGATAATATGCCTGTCATTACGGTCCTCTGGTGCTGCAACGGCTTTTTTCAGTCCCTGCTCTGGCCGCCGCTGGTAAAGCTGATGGTCCGCCATCTGCCCAAAGCGGACTACGCCCGTGGCTGCGTCCTGGTGAACGGCGCCGCCAATGTGGGAACCATTGCCGTCTATCTGCTGGTGCCGCTGTGCATCCAGCTGGGCAGCTGGCGTCTCAGCTTTCACAGCGCCGCTCTCTTCGGCCTGCTGTCTACCGCCGCGTGGCTGTGGGGGACGCGGGATCTGCCCCCTGCCCCTTCCGGCAACGCCTCCCCTGTCTCTGCCAAGCCTGCCGAAACCGCCCTGGGCCGCCTTTTCCTTCTGTCCGGCCTGGTCCCGGTGATGGGGGCTATTATTGCCCTGGGGACTCTTCGGGACGGCCTGACCACCTGGATGCCCACCTTTATCGCGGAGAACTATCAGCTGGGCTCCTCTCTCTCCATTCTCACGGCTGTGGTCCTGCCGCTGTTCAGCATCGTGTGCATTCTGCTCTCCTCCCGGCTGCAAAGCCGCGTGCAAAATGAGGTGCTTGCCTCTGCGCTCCTTTTTGCCCTGGGCAGTGCGGCCTCCTGCCTGCTGCCGCTCCTCTATGGCAGCGGCGCAGCCGCCTCCGCTTTTTTGATGTCTGTCACCACCGGCTGTATGTATGGCGCCAATATGCTGCTGATCGGACAGATTCCCGCCTACTTCGCTCCGTATGGCTGCGTATCCACCACATCCGGCATTCTCAACGCCTGTATCTATGTGGGCAGCGCCCTGTCTACCTACGGCATTGCCGCTGTCTCCAGCCGTTTCGGCTGGCTGGTGACCACAGTCCTCTGGGCCATCATTGCTTTAGCCGGCACCCTTCTCTGCGCCTTCTCCACACGCAGATGGGGCAATTTCACCAGAATCTCGGCAGAAGAATTAGAAAAAACACAGAAAATCACTTCATCCCGTTGACAGGGCCGGGGAAAGCTCGTATGATAAAGGTAATCGCGAGAGTTGAGAGCGAGATGATAGGGACGCCCCCCGGCGTTTCCCTATTGTCTTGCTCTTTTCTTTTTTCCCACCCCTGTCCGCTTGACTGGAAGGGAGTTTCCTATGAAAAACCATATTCTCTCCGCCATTGAGGCCTCGCCTATCATCGCCGCGGTAAAAAACGACGAGGGGCTGGCGCGCATTCTCGCCTCTGACCTGAAGGTGATCTTCGTCCTCTACGGGGACCTGTGCAGCATCGCCGGCATTGTGGACCGGCTGCGGGGCGCCGGGAAGTATCCCATCGTCCATGCGGATCTGATAACAGGGCTCGGCTCCAAGGAGGTGGCGGTGGACTTCCTGGCCCAAAGCGGCGCCAGCGGCATCATCAGCACCCGCCCTGCCTTTATCAAGCGGGGGAGGGAGCTGGGGCTCTTTACGGTCCACCGGTTCTTTGTATTCGACTCGCTGTCGCTGCAGAACGTGGCCAAAAGCGCCGCCGCGTCCCACCCGGACGTGGTGGAGATCCTCCCCGGGCTGATGCCCCGGGTGATCGCCCGGGTCTGCGGCGCGGTGCGCCAGCCGGTGATCTGCGGAGGATTGATCGAGGACAAGGGAGACGTGATGGCGGCGCTTGGCGCCGGCGCGGTGGCTATTTCCACCACCGATGAGGCGGTGTGGGATCTGTAATTTCTTTTGGGAGGGAACAAGATGCATGATGTGATCATTGTGGGCGCCGGCGTGGTGGGCGCGGCGGTGGCCAGGGAGCTGAGCCGCTGCCGGGCCGATGTGGTGGTGCTGGAGCGGTTTGAGGACGTGTGCTGCGGCACCTCCAAGGCCAACAGCGCCATTGTCCACGCGGGCTATGACGCCCCCACCGGCTCGCTGATGGCCCAGCTGAACCTGCGGGGCAGCCAGATGATGGAGGAGCTCAGCAGGGAGCTGGACTTCCCCTACCGGCGCAACGGCTCGCTGGTGCTGTGCATGAGCGAGGAGGACCGCCCCCGGCTGGAGCGGCTGTATCAGCGGGGCCTTGCCAACGGGGTGGAGGGGCTGCGCATCATCGGACCGGAGGAGATCCACGCCATGGAGCCCAATGTGTCCGACAATGTGGTGGCCGCCCTGGACGTGCCCACGGGGGCCATCGTCTGCCCCTTCGGCCTCACCATCGCCCTGGCGGAAAACGCCGCGGCCAACGGCGTGCGGTTCCAGTTTGACACCACCGTCACCGGCTTTACCCGGGAACAGGAGGGCTGGACCGTCCACACCGACAAGGGGGACCTCTCCGCCCGGTGCGTTGTGAACGCAGCCGGCACCCATGCCGACCAGCTCCACAACATGGTCAGCGGCCAAAAGCTCCATATCATCCCCCGCCGGGGGGACTACTACCTGCTGGACAAAACCACCGGCGGCTTTGTGGATCACACCATCTTCCAGCTGCCCAACAAAATGGGCAAGGGCGTCCTTGTGACCCCCACCGTCCACGGCAACACCCTGGTGGGCCCCACCGCCATCGAGCAGGAGGACCGGGACTGCACCGCCACCACCCGGGAGGGCCTTGACCAGGTGGCGGAGAAGGCGGCCGTCACGGTAAAAAATCTGCCTCTGCGGCAGACCATCACCTCCTTCGCCGGTCTCCGGGCCCACGAGGAGGGCCATGAGTTCATTGTAGACGAGGTGGCCGACGCCCCCGGCTTTTTCGACTGCGCCGGCATTGAATCCCCGGGCCTCAGCTCCTCCCCCGCCATCGGCGAGCGGATGGCGGGCCTTCTCCGGGAGAAACTCTCCCTGGAGCCCAACCCGGACTTCATCCCCACCCGCAAGGGGATCCTGAACCCCCAGGGCCTGTCCTTCCAGGAGCGGCAGGCCCTCATCCGGGAAAAACCCGCCTACGGCCGGGTGATCTGCAGGTGCGAGGGGATCACGGAGGGGGAGATCCTGGACGCCATCCGCCGGCCCCTGGGCGCCAGGAGCCTGGACGGCGTCAAGCGCCGGACCCGGGCCGGCATGGGCCGGTGCCAGGGCGGGTTCTGCTCCCCCCGTGTGATGGAGCTCATCGCCCGGGAGACGGGGATGGACCTGGGCGATGTCACCAAGTGCGGCGGCCAGTCCCGCCTGACGGTGGGCAAGAGCAAGGAGGGCGTGTGAGATGAAACAGTATGACCTTGTGATCATCGGCGGGGGGCCGGCCGGCCTGGCCGCCGCGGTCAGCGCCCGGGACGCCGGGGTGGAAAACCTGCTGATCCTGGAGCGGGACCGGGAGCTGGGAGGCATTTTGAACCAGTGCATCCACAACGGCTTTGGCCTCCACACCTTCCAGGAGGAGCTCACCGGCCCGGAGTATGCCGCCCGGTACATTGACCAGGTGCGGCAGCGGCAGATCCCCTGTCTGCTGGACACCATGGTGCTGGAGATCTCCCCGGACCGGGTGGTCACCGCCATGAACCGCACCGAGGGTCTCTTCCAGCTGCAGGCCGGGGCTGTCATCCTGGCCATGGGCTGCCGGGAGCGGCCCCGGGGCGCCCTGAATATCCCTGGCACCCGCCCCGCCGGCATCTTCACCGCCGGCACCGCCCAGCGCCTGGTGAACATGGAGGGCTATCTTCCCGGGCGGAAGGTGGTGATCCTGGGCAGCGGCGACATCGGCCTTATCATGGCCCGGCGCATGACCCTGGAGGGGGCCGAGGTCCAGGTGGTGGCGGAGCTGATGCCCTACTCCGGCGGCCTCAAGCGGAACATCGTCCAGTGCCTGGATGACTTCGGCATCCCCCTCAAGCTCAGCCACACGGTGGTGGACATCCGGGGCAGGGAGCGCCTCACCGGCGTCACCCTGGCGGCAGTAGACGAGAACCGCCGCCCCATCCCCGGCACGGAGGAGGACTACGAGTGCGACACCCTCCTCCTCTCCTGTGGTCTGATCCCGGAAAATGAGCTGAGCCGGGGGGCGGGGGTATCCCTCAGCCCGGTCACCTCCGGCCCGGTGGTGGACGAGAGCCTGGAGACCTCCGTCCCCGGCATCTTCGCCTGCGGCAATGTGCTCCATGTCCACGATCTGGTGGATTTCGTCTCCCAGGAGGCCGCCGCCGCCGGCGCGGCCGCCGCCCGGTACCTCCGGGGGGAGCGGCCGGAGAGCGCCGCCGCCATCCCGGTCCGCGCCAAGGGGGGCGTGCGCTACACGGTGCCCGCCGCCATCCATCCCGCCGCCATGGCGGAGGAGCAGGTGATCCGGTTCCGGGTGGGGGACGTCTACCGCAGCTGCTGCACCGCCGTCTATCTGGACGGCGAGCGGGTCTGGCGGAAAAAGCGGCAGATCATGGCCCCCGGGGAGATGGAACAGGTGACGCTGAAGAGGGCGGACCTTCTCCAGCGGCCGGACTGCAGGGAAATCACCATCACCATAGAGGAGGCGTAAGAATGGAGCAGCGGCAATTGACCTGTATCGGGTGCCCCATGGGCTGCCCGATCACTGTGACAATGGAAAACGGCCAGATCCAGTCCATCGAGGGCTTTACCTGCAAGCGCGGAGAAACTTATGCCCGCAAGGAGGTCACCAATCCCACCCGCATCGTCACCTCCACCGTCCGGGTAGCCGGAGGCGCGGCGCCGGTGGTGTCGGTGAAGACCGCCCAGGACATCCCCAAGGGGACGATCTTCGCCTGTGCCGAGGCGCTGCGCCAGGTGGTGGTCAGCGCGCCGGTAGCGATCGGTGATGTGGTGCTCCGGAACGTGGCCGGCACCGGGGTGGACGTGGTGGCCACCAAGGCGGTGGCCGCGGCGATGTGAGCCGTTGGATCGCTTATTTATATTATTATAATGTATAGGCCCGCAGAAAAGGCCCCCGGCGACATGCGCCGGGGGCCTTCTTTTTTCAGGATTCCTTTTTCTCGCCGGAGCCTCCGCTGCGCCGCCTGGGTCTGCGGCGGCGGCGATGGGTGCTGCCGCCCTCCGTCTTATGCTCAGCTGCCTGCTGCTGGCTCGCCGCGGCATGGCGCCGCTCCTGGCTGCCCTCGCCGCGGCGGTGGCTGCTGCGCTCGCCGCTGGCTCTCCGGTCGGCGGCAGCCTTTTTCTCTGCCGTCAAATCGCCGCTGGCTTTTACCGCAATTTTTTCCACCTGAACCACCGGCTCCCGCCGGCTCTCCTCCCGCCGGGGCTGGGCCGCAGCGTCCTTTCCCTGTCCGCGGCCCCGGCCGCCTCTCCTGCGGCGGCGGCTCTTCTCCCGTTTCTCGCCCTCGGCCTCGCTGGCCGCCGCCACCGGCTCCTCCTGGAAACCGAAGAGCGGCGTGAACCGGTCCTCCGCCTGTACGCGCTCCGTCTCCGGGGCGATATAGCGCTTGGGCCGCTCGGCGGGGATCTCGATGCCCTCCCGGCTGCCCTTGCCGTTGCGGAGCACCTGGAGCTCGCAGCCCTTATAGGTCTTGGGCGCGTCGGGGCTGTCGTCCAGTTTCACCTTGGCCTCCTCCCGCAGCACATCCACAGAGGTGATGTTGCCCGGGCCGTCCGGCGTCAGCACAAAGGAGTCGTTTTTCGGCATGCGTTTCATGGCGTCCTCATAGGCGTTCTGCTCATACTTGAGGCAGCACATGAGGCGGCCGCAGATACCGGAGATTTTGGTGGGGTTCAGGCTCAGATTCTGCGTCTTGGCCATCTTGATGGACACCGGCATGAACTCGTCCAAAAACCGGCTGCAGCACAAGGGTTGCCCGCAGATGCCCAGGCCGCCGATCATCTTGGCCTCGTCCCGCACGCCCACCTGCCTGAGCTCAATGCGGGCACGGAACACATTGGCCAGGTCCTTCACCAGCTCCCGGAAGTCCACCCGCCCCTCGGCGGTAAAGAAGAAGATGATCTTGCTGCCGTCGAAGTTGCTCTCCACGCGGATCAGTTTCATCTCCAGCTTGTGGGCGGCGATCTTCCGCTCACAGATGGTAAAGGCCTCCTTTTCCCGCTGGCGGTTGAGCTCGTTGGTGCGCCGGTCGTTTTCCGTGGCCACCCGCACCACCGGCCGGAGAGGCTTTACAATGCTCTGGTCCTCCACCTGGTGGTTTTCCTCACAGCACTGGGCAAATTCGTTTCCCGAGGCGGTCTCCACAATCACAGCCTGTCCCGCCTGTACCGACAGCCCTCTGGGATCAAAATAATAGGATTTGCATCCGCCGCGAAAGCGGACGCTGATGACTTCTGTCAAGAGGAACTCCCCCTTTGCAATATATTATTCCCGCATGATCCGCGCCAGCTCCACCGACAGAGCGCCCGCTGCATGTCCCACGCCCAGGTTGAACCGCAGCTGCCGGATATGCCGCTCCAGCACGCCGGCCATCTCCATCCGCTGCCGCCGGGTAAGGCGCCCCCCCCCGTCGGAGGTCAGCGTCTCCGCCAGTTTCTCCCTGGTCTCCACCAGCAGCTCCTGCAGCTCCTCCCGCTTCATTTTCCCGGTCTCGACGCCGGTAAAAAAGGCCGTGAGACCCAGCAGATCTCGGCTGAGCAGCGTATCGCACAGCGTCTCTGCCGCCGCGCGCTCCGTCTGGAGGCCGCCGTCCTCCGCCAATCGCAGCGTCACGCAGCGGGAGCGGATGGTGGGCAGCAGCTGGGCGCTGCTCTGGGCGCAGAAAAGAAAGGCGGCATGGGCCGGCCCGTCCTCCAGCACCTTCAGCAGCACATTCTGGCTCTTGGCGTCAAGCCGGGCGCAGTCCGGAAAAATATAGACCTTCCGGTTCCCTTCATTGGGCAGAATATAGGCGTCGCTGCGGACAGAGCGGAGGATCTCCATGGAAATATTCTTATGCTCGGCGTCCTCCACCACGATCACATCCGGGTGGATCCCGGCCTCCACCTTGCGGCAGGCCGCACACCGGCCGCAGGGGGGTTCCCCGCCCCGGCACTCCATAGCCGCCGTCAAAAAGCGGGCCGCCGCCATGGGATCGGCCCCGCCGCTGAGGATGAACGCGCTGCCCAGCGTCCCGCGCCGGGCGGCGGTGCGGATCTCCTGCTCCAGCCGCTCATTCCCCTCTATGGTCCATATTCCCATGCCGGTTACACCTCCGGATCCCTGTCAGTCGGCCTTCGCCGGCGCGTCTCTCTCCGCTGAGCGCCAAATTTGTACAGCTTTGGCTTATATGCGGAGAGATTTATGCGTAATCGTTGTTATTATATCATAGAGACGGCCAAAATTGCAACCTGCGGACTACACAAAATATCTTCCTACACGTTTTTACCATTTTGTCTGCAGAATAGGGAAAAAATATGAAAAAAATCGGTAAATCCTCTTGCGAAAAGTTCAAAATGGATTATAATAAGAGGGCCTGAGAACTGTCTGAAGAACAACCACATTTTAACAGGAGGAAATGTATCGTGAGCAAAAAATTCGTGTACCTGTTTTCCGAAGGAAACGGAAAAATGCGCGAGCTGCTGGGCGGCAAGGGAGCCAATCTGGCGGAGATGACGAATCTCGGCATGCCGGTTCCCCAGGGCTTTACCATCACCACCGAGGCCTGCACCCAGTACTACCAGGACGGCCGCCAGATCAACGCCGAAATTCAGGATGAGATCATGGAATACATGGGCAAGCTGGAGGATATCACCGGCAAGAAGTTCGGCGACATGAACAACCCCCTGTTGGTCTCTGTCCGCTCCGGCGCCCGGGCCTCCATGCCCGGCATGATGGACACCATTTTGAACCTGGGCCTCAACGACCGGGTGGTGGAGGCCTTTGCCAAGAAGACCAAGAATCCCCGCTTTGCCTATGACTCCTACCGCCGTTTCATCCAGATGTATTCCGACGTGGTCATGGAGGTCGGCAAAAAGCATTTCGAAGAGCTGATCGATGAGATGAAGCAAAAGCGCGGCGTCACCCTGGACACTGAGCTGACCGCCAAGGACCTGAAGGAACTGGCCGAGATGTTCAAGGCCGAGTATAAGGAAAAAATCGGCGAGGACTTCCCCCAGGATGCCCGCGAGCAGCTGATGGGCGCTGTCCGGGCCGTGTTCCGCTCCTGGGACAACCCCCGCGCCATCTACTACCGCCGCATGAACGACATTCCCTCCTCCTGGGGCACTGCCGTCAACGTGCAGATGATGGTGTTCGGCAACATGGGCGACACCTCCGGCACCGGCGTGGCCTT
>CAJFPI010000087.1 GCA_904398675.1 uncultured Oscillospiraceae bacterium | reverse complement strand
CTCGCCCCACGCCTTGCGCGGCAAGGCTTTGCGGGGCATTTGATCCCATTCGAGGCGGGCTTTGCCCCCTCGAGCTCCCCCCGCACAGAACGATTTTTTTGCGCCTGAAGGGAGTTCTTTGACACGCTGTGTCGAAAAAGTGGCCAGAGCCACTTTTTCGATTCAGGCTGCATGAAATTTTTCTCTCGATTTCCCGCGAAATGTGGATCAAAATTTCATGAAAGGTGTCATTTCCGAGGCGTATGTCCCCGGAAATGACGGAATTTCATCTATCCCATTGTCTGCGGACAACGGAACTCTGCGCGGCTTTTTCAACAGGCCGAGTCCCGGAAGAAAATTTTTTCTTCCGGGGCTTTATTTTCCTCTTGACAACTGTGTATAGTCCGTATATACTGTGAACATCAGATATGTACAGTCTGGAACAGCGAGGTACCTCCATGGAAATCTACATCAGCAACTCAAGCGGCGTACCCATCTACGCCCAGATCACCGAGCAGATCCGCGCCAAGATCCTTACCGGCGAGCTGAAGGAGGGGGAGGCACTGCCCAGCATCCGGCTTTTGGCCAAGGAGCTGCGGATCAGCGTCATCACCACCAAGCGGGCCTATGAGGACCTGGAGAAGGCGGGATTCCTCTATACACAGCCGGGAAAGGGCTGCTTTGTGGCGCCCCAGAACCCGGAGGTACACCGGGAGGAGGCCTTGCGGAAGGTGGAGCAGCACCTGAGCGACGCCATCCGGGCCGCCCAGCTGGGGGGCATCACCGGCGACGAGGTGCGGGAAACTTTGAACGTGCTCTTAGAAGGAGAGTAAAACCTATGGAAAACCTGATTTCGGTACAGGGGCTGTGCAAGCAGTACGGCGACTTTGCTCTGGACCATATTGACCTCACTGTCCCCGCAGGGGAGATTGTGGGCCTTATCGGCGAAAACGGCGCCGGCAAGACCACCACTATCAAGGCCATCCTGGGCCTGATCCGCCCCGACAGCGGCAGCATCTCCCTGATGGGCGCCGCCCCGGGGGAGCGGGACGCTCTTGAAAAGGTGGGGGTGGTGTTTGAGGACAGCTACTTCTATGGCGGCCTTACCGCCCGGCAGGTGGATAAGATCCTCTCCGGCATCCGGCCCGACTGGGACAGCGGCCAGTTTCAGAGCGACTGCAGACGTTACGGCCTGGATATGGGGAAGAGCATCAAGGACTTCAGCCGGGGCATGCGGATGAAACTGAGCCTTGCCACCGCCATGGCCAGCCACCCCCGCCTGCTGGTGATGGACGAGGCCACCAGCGGCCTGGATCCGGTGGTCCGGGGGGAGATCCTGGACATCTTCCTGGAGTTTATTCAGGACGAGGGCTGCGGTATTCTCCTCTCCAGCCACATCACGACGGATTTGGAGCGGGTGGCGGATCAGATCGCCTATATCCACCGGGGCAGGCTCCTCTTCCAGCGGAGCAAGGACGAGCTGCTGGAGGAGATGGGCATTGTCCGCGCCCCCGCCGCCGTGCTGGATAGGATTCCAAAGGAGCTTGTGATGGCCCGGCGCCGCGGCGGCATGGGCGGCAGCGCCGCCCTGGTGCGGGATGTGCGGGTGGTGCGCCATCTGCTGCCGGACGTGGTAGTAGATAAGCTTTCCATTGATGAGATGATGCAGTTTTATGGAGGGAGCGAGCGGGAATGATCGGACTTGTCAGAAAGGAGCTCTACGGGCTCAACAGTCTCTATAAAAAGCAGCTGCCCCTGGTGGCGGCGCTGTACGCAGTGCTGGTGCTGGCCACCGGGCAGGATTTCTTCCTCTACTTCGGCGTGTGGATGATGCTGTTCTACTCCATCAGCGGCCTCACCCTGGACGACAGCTGCGGCTGGGGCCGCTACGCCAAGACCCTGCCGGTCACCAGCGCCCAGGTGGTGGGGGCCAAATTCCTGGCAAGCCTTGTCTATATGGCCATTGCCCTGGTGTACGGCTCGGTGCTGGGGGTGCTCCACCGTCTGGTAAACAGCAGCGGCACCGGCGGATACGGCGAGCTCTTCGGGGGCCTGGCGGCCGTGTCCTTGGTGGCTATGGTGATGACCTTTGCCCTGTACCCCTTTGCCTTCAAGTACGGGGTGGAGAAGGCCCGCAACGGCCTCCTGGTGGTCTGGGCGGTCCTCTTCGGCGGATTTTTCCTGCTGGGGGACCGGCTGAACGAGCTCCTTTCCCTGGAGACGGTGCTGGCCAGCCTGGAGCGGAGCCCGCTCCTCTGGCTGGCAGGCGCGGTGGCGCTGTCCCTGGTGCTGATCTGCATTTGCTTTGCCGCCAGCTGCCGGATCTACAGCAAAAAGGAGTTTTAAAAGCACACACAGCTTGTCAAAGAACGCTCTTTGTGCGGCAAAAAGCTGCACGCACAGGGGGAGCTCGAGGGGGAAATTTCATGCATCCTTCTTCAAAAAAGAGGCTTTGCCTCTTTTTTGACAGAAAGGCCAGGGCCGCGCCATGGGCGGCCCTGGCCTTTTGCCATTCTTTATAAGGTGCGGAGACTGTCCTCCAGGGCGGTTTTCAGGGTGGTCTGCTCGTCCTTCATCTTGATGACCCGG
>CAJFPI010000086.1 GCA_904398675.1 uncultured Oscillospiraceae bacterium | reverse complement strand
CGGCGGCCTCACGGGTCAGATGCAGCGCCTCCCGGGTCTTCTGATAGATATTCTTATTCTCTTTCGTGGATGCTCTCCCCATGGCTGAAACCTCACAACAAAAAATCTAAGTGCCATTATATGTGGTTCCGGCCGGAAAAGCAATTCCCATTTGTTGTTTCAGCATCGCTCACCCATACAGCGCTCCTTGGGTTCCGGCCATCTGTGCCGCCTGCCGCAGCGGCATCGGACCGCGCCTGCCGCAGGGCAGCCTTTTTCTGCCCTGAGCGCATCTTTCGTTTCCCTCTCCTCCCGCTGATGCCGTTTTTGGCTTTAAAAGGCGACAGGATCACATCATGCTCTCTGACAAAAAAAGGGTATGACCTGTGGGTCATACCCTTTTCAAAGGTTTCTGCAGGCAGATGCAGCGGCGGCCTGACACGCCGCCCGTGCCATAATCACCGCTCACTGTTCAACAGGCGGCAGATCCGCTCCAGGCCGGTCTCCAGCACCCTTCTCGGGCAGGCAAGATTCAGGCGGATATACCCGTCGGAGTCAGCCACGAACATGTCGCCCCCCTCCAGCAGCACCCCCGCCCCGTTGGCAAAATACAGCGGCAGAAATCCGGCGTCCTCCGGCAGATAGGCGCTGACGTCCACCCAGGCCAGATAGGTCGCCTCGGAGATGCAAAACCGGGCTTTTGGAAGATGCCGGTGGAAATATGTGTCCATGAAGGCAAAGTTTCCGTCCAGATAGTCCGTCAGCTGCTCCAGCCACTCCTCCCCGCAGGTATAGGCCGCCTGGGCGGCGGCAATGCTCAAGGGGTTTTCAAAGTCGTAGTGGCGGCTCTTCCAGGTCTCCAGCAGCTGTCCGCTGCGGATCAAAACATTGGAGAACATCATTCCCGCCAGATTGAATGTCTTACTGGGAGCCATGCAGGTGATCAGCCGCTCGTAATCCGGCAGCACCTTGCCCAGAGGCGTGTGCCGCCGTCCCCGGCGCAGCAGGTCGCAGTGGATCTCGTCGGAAATCACCCAGAGGCCGTTCTCCTCGCAGATCCGGCCAAAGGCCTCCAGCTCCTCCCTCGTCCAGACCCGCCCCGTGGGGTTGTGGGGGTTGCAGAAGATACACAAGGTAGTTTTGGGATCCGCCGCCTTCCGCTGCAGATCCTCCAAGTCCATGGTGTAGCAGCCGTCCTCCCGGCGGAGCAGGCTGGAACAGACCAGCTCCCGGCCGTTGTAGTCCGCCGCATGCTTGAAGTAGGCGTAGGACGGCGTCAGGATCAAGACCTTCTCCCCGGGGCCGCAGAGATAGCCCACCAGCTCGTTGAGGGCGGGAATAACGCCCGGCGAGGTGACCAGCTGCTCTCTGGGGAAGGTAAAGCCGTAGCGGCGGCTGCACCAGGCGGCGAAGGCCTCGTAATAGGATGGGTCAAAGAGCTTGGTGTAGCCCAGAATCCGCCGGTCCAGCCGCTCCTTTATCTTGTCCAGGATCACATCCGGCGTGGCAAATTCCATATCCGCCACCCACATGCGGACAAACTCCCCATCTTCATAGGGAAACCGCATGCCGCCGTCCGCATGGAAAATATAGGAGCGAAAGCCGTCGGTATTCAGCGCATTGGTGTGCCGGCGGTCAATGATCTCGTCAAAATCATAAATTTTCATGGAAATCCCTGCCTGTCTCATCAAATTCCGGTCTCTTCTCCTGATCCCGCCGCCGGACACGGCAGGCAGCCCCTCCGCCGGGGCTCAATATAAAAAGCTCTCCACGTTGTCCACATTGACCAGCTCATTGAGCAGGCGGTTGGAGTGCTCCATATGCAGCGCCATCTCCATTCCGGCGGATTGACTGTCCATCAGCCGGATGTAGCAGCACAGCCGGTCCAGGCTCTCCAGGAAAAACAGCGCGCTGCCCTCCTTCCGGGAAAAGCTCTCCCGGTGCCGCTGAACGATCTCATCCAGCGGCTGGAGGGCCGAGGTCAGCAGGGGGTTGTTTACGATCTCCGTGAGCTTGTCGAAAAACTGCCGTCCCCAGACGTAGTAATTCTTCTTCCCGCTCAGATAGTCCTGCCGGTAGTTGGCGGCAAAGCGCTCCAGCGCCTCGCAGTCCTCCTCCGTCCTCCGCAGAGCGGCCAGCTCGGCCGTCTTGATCTCCAGGGGGACGCGGACCTCCATCACCTCCCGGATGGAGGCCTGCGCCCGCTGGAGCACGCTGGCCGGGTCACGGTAGACCGAGGCGGGCGGCGCAAGGAGGAAGGTCCCCCTTCCGGGGATGGACTGCAGGATCCCGTTCAGGCTCAGCGCCTTGATCGCCTCCCGGACACAGGTGCGGCTCACGCCGAACCGCTCCACAAACGCATTCTCCGTGGGCAGCTTGTCGCCCACGTCCAGCTTTGCCTCCTGTATGTATTTTAAGATGGATTCCGCCACCTGCTCGGAGATGGACCTCCTCTTAATATCTCCCATTATGCTCCCATCCCCTTCCTGCCTGCTCCGCCGCCCCTGTTTTGTCAGCCGGGCGTGCCAGGCCGTGCTTTCTTCCCTCTCCGCCTCTCATTGCGGCAGGACAAGGCGCTGTTTCTGCCGACGTTTCCACAGCGGGGGCGGTCAAAGCCGTCCCGCCGTCTCCTGCTTTTTATAGAGGAGCCTGCACAGCTCCAGGTCGGAGCCGGCCATGCCGTGGCGGGCGAACTCGCCCATAAAATTCAGCGAGTCGTCTGCGTCCACGCCGGTGACGCCCTCGTTGGCGGGCGTCGCCACCCCGTCCTTTGCCAGCATGGCGCACTCAATGGCGATGCCTGCGGCGGAGGCCAGTTTCAGCGCGCAGGCCAGCCGGGCCCCGTCGCAGACCACGCCGAAGATGTTTACCACCGTGTTGCGAATAGCCCTGTCACAGCAGTCCAGGTCCCCGCCCATGAGATAGGCGGCCCCCGCCGCCACGCCCTGGGAGGCGGCGGTGACGCAGGCGCACATGGAGGACACCCGGCCGATCCGGTTCTTTACGCAGATGGTCACAAGGAAACTGAGGGCCAGGGCCCGCAGCAGCGCCTCCTCGCTGCTGCCCATGTCCTCGGCCAGGCTGATGAGGGGCAGGGACGCCGTGATCCCCACGTTTCCGCTGGTGGCGCAGCTCATGGCGGGCAGGGAGTAGCCGGCCATGCGGGCCTCAGAGCCCGCGGCGGTGAGGGCCTCCGCCTTCCGGATCGGGCTGCCCTCGGCCCGTTTCATCATGCTCAGGCCAAAGCCCGCCCCCTTGGCCGTTCCATCCAGGACGGACTGGCACAGGGTCTTGTTCATGGTCACCGCCTCCCGCAGGAAGAGCAGCTCCTCCAGCGGCATCCCGGTGGCAAAGTGGTAGAAATCGGCCAGGCGGTAGCTGGCCATGGGGTCGTGGGTCTCGTTCATGGAGGCGATGCGGTCATAGGGGATGTCCACCTGCACCTGGCCGTTGGCCTCCCGGTAGACCAGGCCCGTGTGGGTCTTGACCACCACCGCCCGGCCATAGCCCTTGTCCGTATACACGGTGCAGTCCATGAAGAGGCCCAGGATCTCCGTCTCCAGATCCACCTCTACCACCACGTTGCCCGACATGGCAAATTTACGGGCTGCCGCCTCGCTCTCCGGCGTCACGTTGTGCAGCACGTTCAGCCCCGCGGAGGCGTCCCCCACCAGGGCGCCCAGGGCCGCCGCCATGCGCAGCCCCACATATTTCGTCCCCGGGATCCCCACATCGCCGTTTTTCGCGCCGATATGGCGGTCCACCTTCACTACGATCCTCTCCGGCGTCCCCCCTACCGCCGCGGCGGCCTCTGCGGCCACATAGGAGACCGCGGTGGGCCCGGTGCAGCCCAGGGCCGGCGCCACCTCCTTTTTCAGGATGGCCAGCAGCTCCTGATTCTTTTCTTTCATAGAAATCCCCCCTTCTGCCGCCACAGGCGGCACAAACAGCTCAAAATCCTTGCCCGCGATGAAAAGGGCATCTGACAGCCCGCCGGCGGTCCATGGGACCGGCCGGCGGCTGCATGCATATGGAAAAAGCGCGCCTCCTGAATCGCCATAGGGATTTGATTCCAGAGGGCCTGGCGAAAACCGCGGATATCTGCCTGAGACGGAAACCGGTTTGGAAGAGGAAAGGAGAGGAATGGTGCGGCAGCGCCTCCGCACTCCCCCGCCAGACCCTATTGGATCCGCCCCTGGGGCGGCACAGGCGCGCTCTACAGGTTTTGTTTCAAATAGTCCTCGTCCAGTTTCCGGATGCGCTCACGGGCCGCGCAGGCGGCCGGCGTGCAGGCCACGCCCCCGCCCCCGCCCCGGAGGTGCTCTGGCAGGTGGTCCTGCACATCCTTCAGGGCGCAGGAGGCGTCGTCCGGCGTGATGTAGCTGCGGATGCCGGCCAGGGCCATGTCCGCCGCAGCCAGCGCCGCCGCGATGGCGCCGCCGTTGCGCTTGATGCAGGGCACCTCCACGCACTCCATGGGGTCACATACCAGGCCCAAAAGGCCCTTTATGGCGAAGGACGCGGCGTCGCCGACGGCGGTGGTGTCCCCGCCGCCCAGATAGGCCGCCGCCTGGGCGGCCATGGCCGCGGATACGGTGATCTCCCCCTGGCAGCCCGCCGCGGCCCCGGAGAACCGGACGCCGTCCTGGGCCATGATGATGCCGATGGAGGTGGAGGCCAGCAGGGCCCGCACCATCTGCTCATCGGAGTAGCCGTAGGTCTCCTGCAGGCAGACCAGGCACCCCGGCATGATGCCGGAGGAGCCGCAGGTGGGGGCCGCCACGATGCAGCCCATGGACATGGCGTGCTCCATGACGCCGAGGCCGTAGGCCACGGCCCGACCCAGCACGCCGCCCCCCAGGGTTCTGCCCGCCTCCACGGCGGCAAGCATCCGCTGGCCGTTCTTTCCATCGTCCAGGCCGTAGAGGGGGCGGGCCTTGCCGGAAATGCCAATTTGGACGGACTGTTTCATGCACTGCCAGTTCTCCCCCATCCGGCGGAGAATCTTCTCCCGGTCCAGGCCGGAGCGGTGCACCTCGTAGCGGAGCATGGCCTCCGGCACATCGATTCCCTCGGCCCTGCACAGGGTCTCCAGCTCGCTGAAGTCCAGAAACAGGGGATCCTCCCCCGAGCTGCCGCTCTCCAGAAAGGCCGGGATCCACGCCGCCCGGTCCACACCGTCCACAGCGCGCAGCCGCTCCAGCACCGCCGCGTCCTCCTCGCCCCACTCGGCGTAATAGAGGTGCCGCTCCCCGCTGCTGCGGTGGACCGTCTTCTCCCCCAGGATGCCGGTTAAGGCCCCGGTGATGTCCCGGCCGCTCCAGGCAAAGATGTGGGCGCTGTAGTTGTTGAGGGAGACGGGGATCTCGTCCACCGACTCCACCAGGATGTTGCCGCCGCCCACGGAGACGGCGCAGAGGCGGTGGGTGCTGCCGCCCACGGTGTCGATCACCAGGCGCACCCGCATCATGTCCCTGCTCTCTTCCCTGGGGTAGTCGGTAATGGTAAAGCGGACACCTCTCCGCTTGGCTTCGTCAAAGGCTGTGGGGAACCGGGGATCGTCCAGGGCAAAGCCCATGATGCCCCCCGCCAGGCCCAGGTGGCTGCGGCAGCCGGCATAGTGGTGGAGGTTCCGGGGATGGAACTGGATCTCCACATTTTTCGGCTCGCTGCTGAGAAACAGCCGGGCCACCGCGCCGATGCGGACCATGCCGGCGGTGCCGGAGCTGGAGGGGCCCAGCATGATGGGGCCGACGATCTCAAATATGCTGATGTTCATGCGCCTTACTCCTCCACGCTGATGAAGTCCAGCACCTTGCCGATCTTCTTCTCCACCGCCCGGTCATAGGCGGTCTTGGCCACCAGCACATCCTCGATGCCCATGCCCACAAAGCCCGCCACAATGATGTCGTCGTCGCTGAGGCGGCCGGATTTCTGTCCGGCGATGACCTCGCCCAGGGTGGCCGCGCAGGTGGACTCCTGGATGGGGTCATAGGCCGTCCCCTTCTCCCGGGCCACGGAGGCCAGCTCCTCGTTGATGCGGATGCAGTAGCACGCCGGGAAGTCCAGGATGCACCGGTCGTAGCTGAGGAGGTCTGAGTTGTCCACCATCTCCGCCACCAGCAGCACGGTGGTCCCCTTGTCAAAGGTCATGCCCCGCAGCAGCGGCGTGGGGGAGGTGGTGGCGGCGCAGACGATCTGGGCGCCGGGGATGGCCTCCTTGTAGTCGGCGTAGGAGGTGATCTTCACCGCGGGGAACTCCGCCTGGATGTCTTTCACAAAGCGGGCCATGGTGTCCGGGTTGATCTCCGCCACCCGCAGCTCCTCCAGGCCGGGTACCGCCGTCAGGATGGCCCGGGCGGCCATATAGCCCTGGGCGCCGGCGCCGATCTGCAGCGCCACATGGGCCCCGCTTTTGGCCAGGTGCTTTGCCCCCACGCCGGCGGCCGCGCCGGTGCGGATGGCGGTGACATAGGTCCCGTCCAGCACGGCGAAGGGCATGGCCGTCTCCGGGCGGTGGAGAACAATGGTTCCCATGGTGACGGGGACATGGTGCTCCTTCATGTTGTACTTATAGACGCTGACCAGCTTGACGCCCATCACATCGTGGGCCTTCAGATAGGCCGGCATAGAGTTTAAGTACCCCTCGATCTCCGGGCGCAGGGAGAGGTGCAGCTTGACGGGGTTGACACAAAGGCCCTCGGCATATTCCTTCAGGGCCGTCTCCACATCCGCGATGGCGGTGGGCATGTCCAGGACAGAGCAGACTTCCTTCTCATTGAGCACCAGGATCTGACCATTTTTCATGACGATTCTCCCTTTCCAACAAATTGATGATTAGTGTTCACAACACTGCTATTCGGGATGGTGGCAGGCCAGGAAATGGTTGGGCTCCACCTCCTGCAGCTCCGGCGCCCTTTCAAAGCACTCCTTCGTGGCGTGGATGCAGCGGGGGGCGAACCGGCAGCCCGGGCCGGGGTTGATGGGCGAGGTGAGCTCGCCCTTGAGGATGATGCGCTGGGTGTCCTTCTTCACCTTCGGCTGGGGGATGGCGGAGAGCAGGGCGTGGGTGTAGGGGTGGCGGTGGGAGGTGAAGAGGGTCTTGGCCTCCGCCTTCTCCACAACAGTCCCCAGGTACATCACGCAGATCTCGTCGGAGATATGCCGCACCACCGACAAATCGTGGGTGATGAACATGTAGCTGAGGCCCCTGGCCTCCTGCAGGTCCTGCATCAGGTTGAGGACCTGGGCCTGGATGGATACGTCCAGGGCGCTGACCGGCTCGTCGCAGACGATAAACTTGGGGTTGAGAGCCAGGGCCCGGGCGATGCCCACCCGCTGGCGGCGGCCGCCGTCCAGCTCATGGGGGTAAACGTTCTCCAGGCGCTTTGCAAGGCCCACCGTGTCCATCAGCTCCTCCACGGCATGGCGGTAGTCCTCCTTGCTCTTGTAGATCTTGTGGACCCGGAGGGGCTCGCCGATGATGCTGGAGATGGTCATGCGGGGGTTGATGGAGGAGAAGGGGTCCTGGAAAATCATCTGCATGTTGACCCGGTTTTTCTTCAGCTCCGCCTTTTTCAGATTGGTGATGTCCTCCCCCTCAAAGAAGATCTGCCCGCCGGTGGGCTTGAGGAGATGAATCAGCACCCGGCCCAGGGTGGACTTGCCGCAGCCGGACTCCCCCACAACGCCAAGAGTCTTGCCCGCGTCCAGGGAGAACGTCACATCGTCCACCGCGTGCAGGGTCCCCTTGGCTGTGCTGAAATACTTCTTCAGATGTCTTGCCTCCAAAAGCGCGCTCATGCTTCCTGCCCCCTCTCTGCAAACTGCAGGCACTTGACCAGATGCCCCGGCTCCACCTCAGCCACCGGCACCTCCCCTGTCTTGCACGCCTCCGTGCAGAAGGGACACCGGGGATGGAACTTGCACCCCTCCGGCAGATTGGAGGGGTCCGGCATCAGGCCGCTGATGGCCTTCAGGCGGTGCACGTCGGTATCCAGGTCCGGAATGGAGTCGAAAAGGCCGATGGTGTAGGGATGTTTTTTCCGCTCTATGATCTGCTCCAGGGTGCCGTACTCCACGATCTCCCCGGCGTACATGATAGCCACCACGTCGCAGGCCTCCGCCACCACGCCCAGGTCGTGGGTGATGAGGATCATGGAGGTACCCAGCTCGTCCTTCAGCTTGCGCATCATGTCCAGCACCTGGGCCTGGATGGTCACGTCCAGGGCCGTGGTGGGCTCGTCGGCAATCAGCAGCTCCGGGCTGCAGGCCAGGGCGATGGCGATGACCACCCGCTGTTTCATGCCGCCGGAGAACTGGTGGGGATACTCCTTGAACCGCTCGGCGGTGATGCCCACCATCTCCAGCATGCGCATGGCCTGGCGGGTGGCCTCGGCCTTGCTCATGCCCTTGTTGTGAAGCTGCACCACCTCCATGATCTGATCGCCCACCGGCAGCACCGGGTTGAGGGCGGTCATGGGGTCCTGGAAGATCATGGAGATCTTCCGCCCGCGGATCTGGCGCATCTCCTTCTCGCTGATGGTCATGATATCCTGCCCGTCCAGGAGGATCTGGCCGTTGATGATCCGGCCCGGCGGCGAGGGGATCAGCCGCATGAGGGCCATGGCCGTTGTAGTCTTGCCCGCGCCGGTCTCCCCCACAAGGCCCAGGGTCTGCTTTCGCTCCAGATGAAAGCTGATGCCGTTGACCGCGTGGACGCTCTCAAAGTCGGTATCATATCGGACGACAAGGTCCTGAACTTCCAGAATGTTTTCGCTCATATCCCGCCCTCCTCAGTTCTTCAGTCTCGGGTCAAAGGCATCCCGGAACCCGTCGCCCAGCACGTTCAGCGCATAGGAGATCAGCAGCAGCGCCACGCCGGGGATGATGCACATATGGGGGTAATCCCGCAGATAGACGCGGCCCGCCGCCAGCATGGCCCCCCATTCCGGGGAGGGCGGCTGGATGCCAAGTCCCATAAAGCTGAGGGTGGCCGAGGCCATGATGGCGTTGGCCACGCCCAGGGTGGACTGGACGATGATGGGGGACATGACGTTGGGCAGGATGTGCTGGAAGATGATATGCCCGTCGCTGGCGCCGATAGACTTGGCCGCCTCCACATACTCGCTCTCCTTGATGGTAAGCACCGAGCTTCGCGTGATGCGGGCGTACTGCGGTATGGTGGAGATAATGACGGCGATCATCATGTTGCGAAGGCCGCTGCCGAGGCTTGCCGCAATGGCCATGGCCAGCAGCATCTGCGGGATGCCGCCGATAATATCCACGATCCGCATCATCACATTGTCCAGTTTCTGGTAATAGGCGGCCAGGGCCCCCAGGACAACGCCGATGGTCATGGAGAAAACCACGGTGGCAAAGCCAACCATCAGGGAGATCCGGGAGCCGTAGAGAATGCGGCTGAGGATATCCCGGCCGAAGTTGTCGGTGCCGAACCAGTGGTCAGCGTTGGGTGTCAGCAAAATGGCGTCAGCATTCTGGTCGTCCATGCCGTAGGGGGCGATGACCGGCGCCAAAATGGCGATGACCACCATGGCAATCAGATACCACATGCCGATATAGGCCAGCTTGTTCTTTTTAAACCGGTGCCAGGTCTCTCCCGCCATGGTGGTGGGCTTTTTCTTCATGCGCTTTTTCCTCTTCGCCTCCGCGGCGGCCATTTTTTGATCCATCGTCTTACTGCTTGCTGTCATGGGCAACCTCACCGCCTTCCTTCAACGCTTTTTTCCTGGCTTTAAAAAGGGCATCTCCCTGATAGGTGGCCTTGATCCTGGGATCCACAAAGCTGTAGAGGATATCCAGAACCAGCATGACCACCACGCTGATCAGCGCAATGACCAGCACAGAGCTTGTCACTGCGGGGAAATCCAGATTGCTGATGCCGTCCACCAGGTACTTTCCAAGGCCCGGGAGGGAGAACACCGACTCCACCAGCACCGCGCCGCCCAAAAGGTAGCAGAACTGGTTGCCGATGGCTGTGATAATGGGAATCAGCGCCTTGCGCAGCACATGGCGCACGATGATCTTCCCCTCTGTCTGCCCTTTGGCCCGGGCGGTGGTGACAAAGTCCTGACGGATCGACTCCAGCATGCTGGAGCGGGTCATACGCATGATGATGCCCGCCGCCTGATAGCCCAGCGTGGCGCAGGGCAGGATCCAGTACCGGAGTCCGTAGCTGCCGGAGGCCGGCAGCCACCCCAGATTGACGGAAAACGCCAGAATCAGCATCAGCGCCAGCCAGAACGACGGTGTGGAGATGCCAAACAGCGCAAAAACCGTCATGATTTTATCGATAAATGAGTACTGTTTCACGGCGGAGAGAATCCCCAGCGCGATTCCCAAAACCGAGCCGACGGCCATGCTGATAAAGGCCAGCTTGAGGGTAATCCCGATCCGGCCCACGATCTCCGCGCTGACCTCTGCGCCTGTCCGATAGGACTCGCCGAGATCAAAGCGCGTGATGACGCCCAGGATATAATCCCCCAGCTGCACCAGATAGGGCCGGTCCAGCCCCATCTCCGCGCGCAGCTGCGCGATTGCCTCCGGCGTGGCCTCCGTCCCCAGTTTCAAGGCCGCAGGGTCGCCGGGCGACACATACATCAATGTAAATACGATCACAATAACGCCCAGCAGCACCGGAATCATGGAGATGATCCGCTTGATGACATATTTGAGCAATCCTAAAACCTCCTTTTCCCTGGAAATCTTCGCTGGTATCCCCTCTCTGCGCCGGTCAGGCCCGCGCAGGAGTCGGCATGAGATGGAGAAAGCGCCGGAATGCAGTCAAAGACCAGATTCCGGCGCCTTTCCCCGGGCAATTACTTAAAAATGAAATGCCGATCTCATTCTGGGGCCGTTATGCGAAATAGCAGTTTTTCAGCAGCGGGGACTCGTACCCCAGGTCGTTTTCAAAGCCCATCAGGCTTGCAGAGGCGGCGGACAGGATTTCACGGTGGACTGTCGGGATGACGACACACGCCTCCTTCAGCATTTCCTGGGCCTGCCGGTACAGCTCGTTGCGCGCGTCCTCGTCGATGGTGGCAGCCGCCTCATCCAGGAGCGCGTCATATTCCGGATCGGACCACGCGTCGAACTGCTGGCCCATGGTGTTCTCACTGTGCCACCAGCGGAATGCCTTGTCACCCTCGGCGGTGGTGATGGTCAGGCCGTAGAGCATGAAGTCGTGCTCGCCCCGGGCATACATGCCCTGATAGGCCACAGGCTCCATGGATTCGACCTTGCAGTCGATCCCGATCTCGCCCAGCTGGTTCTGGAGGATCTCCGCCAGATCCCGGCGCTCGGCGGTGGTGTCGGTGTACAGGGTGCAGGAGAACCCATCCGGGTAGCCGGCCTCGGCCATCAGCTCCCGCGCCTTGTCGAGATCCTGCTCATAGACGCCGATATCTGCATAGCCGGAAATGCTGGGGCTGCACCAGCCCGTGGCTACAACGCCGGTCCCCTTGTATGCCGTTTCAATGGCGGTGGGGATATCCACGGCATAGGCCACCGCCTGCCGCAGCAGCTGGTTGTCAAAGGGGGCATGGTCGCAGCGGAACAGGATGAAGTTGGTGTTCAAAGAGGTGTCGCGGTAGACCACCACATCCTCATTGCTGCTCAGCCGCTCGATATCCGAGGCAGGCGCCTCGTAGATCAGATCCACACCGCCGGTCTCCAGCTCGATGGTGCGGTTGGTGGCCTCGGTGATGACGCGGAAGATCACATGCTGGATGTAGGGTTTTCCCTCCTCCCAGTACTGGTCGTGGGCCTCCAGCTCATAGGTATCGCCGGAGATATAGTTGGCCACTTTATAGGGACCGGTGCCGATGGGAGCCTTGAAGAAGTCGCCGCCGGACTCCTCATAAGCCTTCTTGCTGAAAATTGCGGTCAGCGGGAAGGCCAGATAGTTCAGCTGCGGCATGTACACCTGCTTGGTTGCGATCACGATGGTATACTCATCCACAATGCGGGTGTTGTCCCAGTCCACCATGGTAAAGCTGGGAGAGGCGTTGGCCATCTCACTGGCCCGCTGATAGGAAAACAGCACATCCTCTGCCGTCATCTCCTCACCGTTGTGGAAAATCACCCCCTGGCGCAGGTGGAAGGTGAGCTCCATATAGTCGTCGGAGTACTCCCAGCTCTCCGCCAGCATGGGGACGATATTTCCTTCGTTATCCAGCGTCACAAGCGTCTCATAAATGTTCTTTTTGAAGGCCCATACCATCTGGATGGCATTGTCGTTGGGGTCAAAGTTGGCGGGATCCTGCGGCGTCCCCACAATCAGGGTGTCCTTGGAGCTGCGGATCTCACCGATGTCCGCACCCGGGTCCAGCGTGTTGTTTCCGCCGCCGCCGTTGCTGCTGGCGCAGCCGGCCAGGCAGCCAAGTATGGTCACAACGGCCAGCAGCATTGCAAGGAAACGTTTTGTCTTCATAGTCACTCTCCTCATCCTTCTAAATATTTACATGTGGAACACATGCATTGACACATACGCACAGAACACAACGCGTCCCCATGGGAGGACAGGGATCATATGCTCTTCTCACAGCAGCCGCTCCGGCATATCGGCGGCAAAGCTCTCTCCGCTGAAGTCAAACTCAATTCCCATGTGGCGCTCCTTTGCCCGCTCATAGGCCACATAGGCCAGCGCCACGTCCAGGCAGCCCATGCCGATGGGCAGGCAGAGGACCTTCTTTTGTGCGATGCCGGCAATCGCCTTGTCCCCATTGACCAGCTCGCCGATGGTGGCGGTCACATTCTCCGGTGTGATCTTCCCCTCGTCCGCCAGTTTTTTCAGGGCGCCCCGGTGCAGTGCCTGTCCCATGTGATCGACCACAATGTCGTCACAGCTGAGAATCAGCTCATCCGTCACCTCCTTGTAGGAGCCCATTGGGAAGACAACCGTGCCCGGTTTCAGCATTTCCGCGGTGAGGAAGGGCTCGTGGGCCTGGGTGACGGTGATCAGAGCATCGGCGTCCGCCGCAGCCTCCACGGTATCACAGACAATGATCTTACCCTTGACCACATCTTTCATGTCCTCGGCAAACTTCTCCGCCGCCGGGCGATAGATGTCGTATACCCGCAGCTCCTCAATGTCGAACACCTTGGAAATAGCCTCCGTCTGGGTGTGCCCCTGCATACCGGCGCCGTACAGGCCGATGCGGATGCTCTTGCGGCCTTTGAAGAGGTATTTCAGGGAAACAGCTGTCTGGGCGCCGGTGCGGAGGTTGGTGATATACTTGCCGTCCATCACCGCCCGGAAAACGCCCAGCTTGGGATCGGCCAGCAAAATCATGCCGCAGATAAAGGGCAGACCGGCGGCCTTCCGGTGGCCCAGCAGCCCGCCGACCCATTTGATGCCGGCGTTGTCCTGGTAGCCGATATAGGCGGGCATGGCATTGAAAAAGCCTTCATAAGGAGGCCAGCCGCCTGATTCCCCCAAATCCAGCGTAACCTTTGTGGGGTTGAGAACCGTCCCCTTGCCAAAGCCGGCAAAGGTTTTTTCCACGGAATCCACAGCGTCCTGCATGTCAACCAGATGGGTGACCTGGTCATATGTAAGCAACCTCGCCATAATTCGCTCTCCTCTTTCCTTTCGATTGATGTTTCGTTGTTTGGAAACTGCCGGATGATATCAGCCAAAAATTCTCTGCTCCCCGCGTGCTTACCCATTCTGACCCGCGTTCTTGCTCAAGGTACACGGATACTGCGCCCCAATACATGCCTCCTTTTCCATTTTTGATTTTTCAGCATATATAATATGCAATTAT
>CAJFPI010000085.1 GCA_904398675.1 uncultured Oscillospiraceae bacterium | reverse complement strand
CCGGCCTCCATGGTCCGGGCGGCGGTGATGCTGTCGCTGGTGCTGCTGGGGCCGCTGCTGGGGCGGGAGAGCGACGGGGCCACCTCCCTCTCCTTTGCGCTGATGGTGCTGGCGGCGGCCAACCCCTGCGCCGTTGCCGGGATCGGCCTGCAGCTCTCCTTCGCCTCCATGGCGGGGCTGATGCTCCTGGCGCCCCGGATCTACGCCTGGTTTCCCAAGCCGCGAAACCGCCTGCTCCGGGGCGCGGTGTACACCCTGGCCACCAGCCTTGGCTGTATGGCAGTGACGGCGCCCCTCTCCGCCATCTACTTCAACTCCATCTCCCTGGCGGCGCCCCTTGCCAATATCCTCACGCTGTGGGCGGCGTCCTTCACCTTCCTGGCCGGGGCGGCCTCGGTAGCCCTGGGGCTTGTGTTCCCGCCCCTGGGGGCTGTGGCGGCCATCGGCGGCAAGGCGGGGGCCTGGTGGATTTTGACGGTGTCGGAGATTCTGGCTGACATCCCCTTCCACGCGGTGTATTTTACCAACCCCTACCTCAAATACTGGCTGGTATACGCCATCGCCGCCTTTGCCTACTGTGCGCTGACGCCGCCGGCCAGGCGGAAGTACGGCCTCGCCGCCCTCCTGACCGCCCTGACGCTGGCGCTTGTCTCCGCCCTCCCCATCCGGGAGCGGCAGGGGCGCTTTCACGCCGCCGCCATCAACGTGGGACAGGGGGCCAGCACCCTGCTGGCCTCCGGCGCCGCCGCGGCGCTGGTGGACTGCGGCAGCAGCAACAGCTACCTGGACGCTGGTGACACCGCGGCGGATGAACTGAACACCTGGGGCTACTTTGCCCTGGACTATCTGATCCTCACCCACTACCACGCGGACCACGCCAACGGCCTGGGGGTGCTCCTGGCCCGGCTGGATGTGGAGACGCTGTACGCCCCGGTCCCCACGGAGGGGGAGGTCCCGCTCCACCAGGAGGTGGCGGAGCTGGCGCAGCGGCACGGGGTGGAGATGGTCTATGTGACGGAGGACCGCGCTCTGCCCCTGGGCAGGGCGGAGCTGACCCTCTTCGCCCCGGTGGGGGATGGCGGCGCCAACGAGGAGGGCCTGTCCGTCCTCTGCACATCGGGGGAGTTTGACCTCCTCATTACCGGGGACATGAACAGTGAGCACGAGATGATCCTCTCCGCTCTGAAGGAGCTGCCGGACCTGGAGGTGCTGCTGGTGGGGCACCACGGCTCCCAGTACGCCACATCGAAGGCCCTCCTGGAGCGGACGACGCCGGAGGTGGGCATCATCAGCGTGGGGGACAACAGCTATGGCCACCCCGCGGAGGAGGCCATGCAGCGGATGGTCCGGCAGGCTATGCGGATCTACCGGACGGACCTGCAGGGGACCATCTCCCTGCTGATACCATGAAAGGAGCGACCATATGGCGGCAGTGCGCGGCAAGACCAAAAGCGGAGAGAAACAGGCGGCCTACCGGCAGCTGAAACAGGACCTGGCGCAGGGGACGCTGGGCAATGTCTATGTGTTTTACGGCGAGGAGACCTATCTCCGGGAGTACTATCTCAGCCAGGCGGCCAAACAGCTGGTGCCGGCGGGGCTGGAGGAGTTCAACTTCCACAAGGTGGAGTGCAAGGGCCTCACAGTCCAGGCCCTCACCGAGCTGGTGGAGGCCATGCCCATGATGGCGGAGCGGACGCTGGTGGAGGTGGTGGACTTTGACATCTTCAAGCTGGCGGAGGAGCAGCGGGAGGCCCTCATCGCCCTGCTGGAGGACTTTCCCCCTTACTGCTGCCTGATCTTTGTCTATGACCAGCTGGAGTATAAGCCCAACCGCACCATGAAACGGCTGGCGGCAGCTATGGAGCGGTATGCTACAGCGGTGAAGTTTGAGACCCAGAGCCGCAGCGACCTTCTCAACTGGATCAGCCGCCGGTTCCGGGCCAACGGCAAGAGCATCGACGCCCAGACGGCGGAGCACCTGCTCTTCACCTGCGGCAGCCTGATGAACGGCCTGATCCCGGAGATCGAGAAGATCTCCGCCTATACCAAGGGTCCTGCCGTCACCAAGGCGGATATCGACGCGGTGGCCGCGCCGGTGCTGGAGGCCCAGGTCTTTGACATGACCGCCGCCATCTCCCGACGGGACTTCAACCGGGCGGCGGAGATCCTGGGCACCCTCCTCAAGCTGCAGGAGGAGCCCATCATGCTGCTGGCCGTGCTGGGCAAGGAGCTGCGCAAGCTCTACACCGCCCGGCTGGCCATCGACAACGGGAAGGACAAGTTCTGGCTCATGGAGCAGTGGGGCATGCGCTCGGACTATCCGGCAAAGCTCCTGCTGGAGGCGGCCCGGCGGGTGAGCACCCGATGGGCGGAGGAGGCGGTGCTCGGCTGCGCGGCCCTGGACCTCCGGATGAAAAGCGTTAACGGCGCCGACGGTGAGGAGGAGCTGAAGACCTTCCTGATGACCCTGGCCCAGGAGGCGGCGCGATGAAACCGCGGGTCCGGGAGCTGATCGTGGTGGAGGGCCGCTACGACAAGAATACCCTCCTGCAGGTGGTGGACGCCGCCGTGCTGGAGACAGGGGGGTTCGGTATCTTCAGGGACCGGGAAACGGCGGCTCTGCTCCGCCGCCTGGCGGCGGAACGGGGCGTCATTGTCCTCACCGACAGCGACGGGGCAGGCTTTGTGATCCGAAACCACCTGAAGGGGATCCTCCCAAAAGAGCAGGTAAAGCACGCCTATATCCCCGATGTCGCCGGCAAGGAGCGGCGGAAGGCCCGGGCCGGCCGGGAGGGTAAGCTGGGGGTGGAGGGCATGAAACCGGCGGTGCTGCTGGAGGCCCTCCGCCGCTGCGGCGCCACCTTTCTGGATGGGGATGGGGCGCAGAGCCGGGCGGGGAGGGAGCCTATCACCAAGGCGGACCTTCTGGAGCTGGGCCTCGCCGGCCCCGACAGCGCAGCCCGGCGGCAGGCGCTGCAGAAACGGCTGCGCCTGCCTGCCCATCTGACGGCCAACGGCCTTCTGGAGGTGCTGAACCTTCTCTACACCCGGGAGGAGCTGGAAGACGAGATTTCCCGGGAAAGTTTGTAAGAGCTATTGCCTTTTGCCTGGACAGCTTGTATAATAAATGCCGCCGCTTTTTGGCGGATCAAACAAATCAACAGATGATAAGGAGTGTGAAACATGGCCGAGGAGAACAAGACGCCCGCTGTCGAGGAGGCGGAGAGCAAAAATTTCATCCATCAGTTCATCGAGGAGGACATTGCAGAGGGTGGTCAGTTCCAGGGAATGACCGTCCACACCCGGTTCCCGCCGGAGCCCAACGGTTACCTGCATATCGGTCACTGTAAAGCACTTTGCATTGACTTCGGCACTGCGGAAAAATACGGCGGACTGTGCAACCTCCGCATGGACGACACCAACCCCTCCAAGGAGGACGTGGAGTATGTGGAGGCCATCAAGGAGGATATCCACTGGCTGGGCTTTGACTGGGGGGACCGGTTCTACTACGCCAGCGACTACTTTGAGCAGATGTACCAGTGCGCCGTGGACCTCATCAAAAAGGGCCTGGCCTATGTCTGCGAGCTGGATCCGGAGCAGATGCGGGAGATGCGGGGGGATGTGAACACCCCAGCCCAGTGCCCCTACCGGGACAGGCCCGCTGAGGAGAGCCTGGACCTCTTCCGGCGGATGCGGGACGGGGAGTTCCCCGACGGGGCCATGACCCTCCGGGCCAAGATTGACCCCTCCAGCGGCAACTTCAACATGCGGGACCCGGTGATCTACCGCATCAACCACGCCCATCACCACCGCCAGGGGGACAAGTGGTGCATTTACCCCATGTACGACTTTGCCCACCCCATTGAGGACGCCCTGGAGCACATCACCCACAGCCTCTGCTCCCTGGAGTTTGAGGCCCACCGCCCCCTCTACAACTGGGTGGTGGAGCACTGCGACCTGCCCAGCAAGCCTCGGCAGATCGAGTTTGCCCGCTTAGGGATAGACCACACGGTGATGAGCAAGCGGAAACTGCGGGCGCTGGTGGAGGAGGGACGGGTCTCCGGCTGGGACGATCCCCGGATGCCCACCCTGTGCGGCCTGCGCCGCCGTGGCTACACCCCTCGTTCCATCCGCAACTTCTGCGAGCGCATCGGCGTGGCAAAGGCGGCCTCCACGGTGGAATATGCCTTTTTGGAGCATTGCCTGCGGGAGGACCTCAACGAGACGGCCCGCCGCACCATGGCGGTGCTGCGGCCGGTGCGGCTGAGCATTACCAACTATCCGGATGACAAGTCTGAAACCTTTACAGTAGAGAACAACCCCAACCGCCCGGAGGACGGCAGCCGGGAGATCACCTTCTCCAGGCACATTTGGGTGGAGGCCGACGACTTTTTGGAGGAGCCGGTGCCCAAGTATAAGCGGCTCTACCCCGGCGGGCCGGAGTGCCGGCTGAAGGGGGCCTATCTCATCCGCTGCACCGGCTGTGAGAAGGATGAAAACGGCAGCGTTACGGAGATCTTTGCCACCTATGACCCGGACAGCCGGGGCGGCGATCCCGCCGACGGGCGGAAGGTGAAGGGGGCCACCATCCACTGGGTGGACGCGGCTACAGCTTTGGACGCGGAGGTGCGGCTGTACGACAACCTTTTCACCGATCCCAACCCCGACGCGGCGGACAAGAACTTCCTGGACTGCTTGAATCCGGACAGCCTGGAGGTCCTCACCGGCTGCAAGGTGGAGCCGGATCTGGCCGGGGCCGCAGCGCCTGCCAACTTCCAGTTCATGCGCCTGGGCTACTTCTGCCTGGACAGCAGGGACAGCCGCCCGGACCACCTGGTTTTCAACCGCAGCGTCAGCCTCAAGGACAGCTTTAAAAAGTAAATCCGGCAGAGCGGGCGCATGAAAAATGCGCCCGCTGTTTTTTGAAAATTTCCGTGGGGTAAGGGAGCTTTCGGCGTATAAACAGGGCAGAGAGGGAGGTGAGGGCGTGGCCTGTGACCTGGAGGAGATCCTGTCCCAGTACGGCGGAATGATGGACTATGTGATCCGGGGGATCCTGCCACAAAGGCAGGAGGCGGAGGAATGCCTGGCAGAGGTCCGAAAAAAGCTGGCGGAGGGACTTTCCAGCTATGACCTGGAGCGGGGCTCCCTGGCCACCTGGATTACCGCCGTCTGCCGCCACGCGGCTATTGACCACCGCCGCAGCCTTGCCCGCCGCCGGGAGGCGGCTATGGAGGAGGATGTGGCGGACAGTACCCCGGGACCGGAGGAGGCGCTGCTGCAAAAGGAGCGGGCCCTCCGTCTGCGGCAGGCACTGATGACCCTGTCGGAGCGGGACCGGCGGCTTTTCTACCGGAAGTACTATTATCTCCAGTCCACCGCCCAGCTGGCGGCGGAGCTGGGGACCACAGAGCGGGCGGTGGAGGGAAAGCTCTACCGTATCCGCAAGCGGCTGCAGAGAGAGCTGGGAGGTGAGATGTGGTGAGCAGGCAGGCATGGGACGAGAAAATGGAGGAGCAGCTGGCCGGTATTCCCCCGGAGACGGTGGGGGAGGAGCCGGAGGGGTTTACCCCCTGGGAGACCGCCGTCTCCCGCATCCTCTGGGGTCTGATCCTGGTCACCTTCCGCCTGGAGGTGCTGTATCTCCAGTACCTGCTGCCCCTGGTGGGGGCGGTAGAGCTGTATCTGGGATTTCGCTCCCTCCGGCGGGAGAACCGGTGGTTTTTCAGCTGTTGGATCTTGTCTGGCGTTTCACTGATCTGCCGCCTTTTAGGGACCGTGGGGCAGGGGACCTGGGCCTGGAGCCATCTGATGGGCATTCCGTCCGTATTCTGGGGCCTGTCCGCCCTCTCCCTGGCCCTGGATTTTCTCCAGCTGCTCTTTCTCAGAGGGGGGCTGCGCCGGGCCTTTCAGGACCGGGACGGCCATCCCCCCAGGGACTGGCTGGCTTACGGCATCGCCGCGTGGCTGGGGGTTGCGGCCCTGGCGGCGTGGGGGACGCTGGAGAGCGCCCCCGCCGGCGGCAGATGGATCTACTATGGGCGGTTTTTCCTGGCCCTGGGCCTCTTTATCGTCTTTTTCCTGCTGCTGCGGCGGCAGATGCAGGCCCTGTCCCTCCGGGGCTACCAGGTGGCGGTGTCCCCGGTGCGCCTGAGCAGCAGAGGGGTGTGGGCGATTACCCTGGGCCTCACCGCGGCGCTGCTGCTGCCGGCCCTCCTCTGGGGCGCCCGCCTGCCGTCACCTGCGGGGGAGCCGGAGGTTTCCCTCAGCGCGGCGGCAGCGGAGAGCCGGGAAAATCTCTTGGTCCTGGGGCTGCCGGAGGAGCTGGCGGACCTGCTCTCGGAGGAGGACCTGCTGCGCTGTGCCGGGGCGGAAACAGCGGCGCAGACCAATGACCCTCAGCCAAACCACCAGGCGTTCTCGCCCCGGGCGGCGCTGGACGACGGCGAGCTGGAGGGCAGCACATGGATGGTGGGCCTTCCCGACGGCTCCGTCCGGTTTTTCCACTTCTTCCGGTGGCTGGAGATGCCCCGGATGCGGCTGCAGGAGGGATTCCAGGTGGAGCCGGACAACGCTGTCTCCCTGGCGGAGGATTTCTCCGGGCAGCTTCGGTGGCGGCAGGGAGAGGAATGGCTGACAGCGCCTCTGGAGATCCGCCTGACCGGGGGGCAGACCGGGGAGGAGCTGGGGGAATTTGACCGCTGGTGGTACGAATCCGAGCTTGCGCATCTGGGGCGGCTCCAGTGGGACCCTTACGCGGTGTTCTCCCTGCCGGCGGGCGGGGAGGAGGCGGGGGGCTATATCGCCTACACCCTGCAGGGCAGCCGCCCCGGCTCTACGGTAAACGGCGGCGTCCACTACTACCACCAGTCCCGCCCTATGTACCCCTTTGCCGATATGGGACAGTGGCTGGCGGGAAAAGGCGGGATGGCGGACATGTTTTCCTCGGTCCCCTATGACCGCCTGATGTTCCAGAACGGCGTCTGGCCCCGGCAGCCGGAAACAGCGTAACCGGAAAAGAGCCGCCGCCCCAGTCGGGCGGCGGCGGTTTTTTCGGGGCATCCCCGCCCTCTGCAACCGGGGCGGGCGCCTTGGCAGGACCTTCCGGCCCTGGCAGATCTTTTGCATGGAAAGCGGCCCCCAGCTCTGCTACCATAGAGGGGTAAAGGGGGGAGCGCCTTGAAATGGCTCAGCAATATGGAGCAGATGGACCAGCGGCAGTGGCGCTGGCTGACCCGGTGCATCTTTTTTACCGGCTTTTTTCTGGCGGCGGGGTGCCTGGCCGTTCTGGAGGGGAGGCTGCACCTGGCGGATACCTTCCGTCAGCTCTCCTCCCTGGCGCTGCTGGGAGCGGTGCTGCTGCCGGTGTACATAAAGAGCTGACGGGGCTTGACAGGGGCGGGAGAGTCTGCTATGATGGGGCAAACATGAGGAAAGGGGCGGGAACATGCGGATTTCCAACTGCAGATAACCAATTTGGCAGAATAAGAGAGGCGACCGGTTTGGTTCCGGCCGCGGTCTTTTGTTGTGCCTGCTGCAGGAGGATCCCTCATCCCGTCCGTTTTCCGTGCAAAGGCAGGGTAAAATGGCAGTGTGCCGTCTCTGGCGGCACGGCCTAAGATTCCAGCGCGCGGGCCCACGGGGCCCGCATGGGAAAAGCTTTTTGTGTGTCCGGTCCGGCCTCTTTTGGGGGGGCGCGTACCGCTGCGGGGAGCTTTCCAGCGTGTCCCTTTGGACACTCTTTGGCGCTGTTTCGGGCTGTGGGAGGATGCTCCCGCGGCCCGCTTTTTTGTGGGGTTTCCCCAAAAAGCGCCGCGGCCCGCCCATTGGGCGGACCGCGATACGAAGAGCAAAGGAGGCACGACACCATGTCTATGATACAAATATCCCATCTCACCTTTGGCTATGACGGCAGCCCGGACCTGGTCTTTGCGGATCTGGACCTCCGTCTGGACACCACCTGGCGCCTGGGGCTGATTGGGCGCAACGGCCGGGGAAAGAGCACGCTGCTGCGCCTGCTGGCGGGGGAGCTGCCCCATGGCGGGGCCATTACGGGAGCGGTGGGGACATATTTTCCGCAGCGGGTGCGCCAGCCAGAGCAGCTGACGGTGGAGGTCCTGGAGGAACTCTGCCCGGGGGCGGCGGACTGGGAGATCCAGAAGGAGCTGAACCGGCTGGGGCTGGAGGAGGCCGCGTGGCGGCCCTTTTCCACCCTCAGCGGCGGGGAGCAGACCCGGGCGCTGCTGGCGGCACTGTTCCTGGACGAGGGGCGCTATCCCCTGATCGACGAGCCCACCAACCACCTGGATGAGGAGGGGCGCCGCCGGGTGGCGGCGTATCTCCGGACCAAGCCGGGCTTTCTGCTGGTAAGCCACGACAGAGCCTTTTTGGACGGCTGCGTGGATCACATCCTGTCCATCGAGCGCAGCAAGGTCCGCCTGCAGGCGGGAAACTGGACGGAGTGGAACCAGGTCAAAACGGCGGAGGACGGCCGGGAGCGGGCGGAAAATGAGCAGCTGCGCCGGGAGATCCGTCATCTGCAGGAGGCGGCCCGCCGCAGCGCCCAGTGGTCAGACCGGGTGGAACAGACAAAATATGCCGCCAGAAATTCCGGCCTTCGGCCGGACCGGGGGTATATCGGCCACAAGGCGGCCAAGATGATGGCCCGTTCCAAGGCCATTCAGAACCGGCAGGAGCGGGCGGCTGCCGAGAAGGAAAAGCTCCTGAAGAACATTGACAGGGTGGATGCGCTGCGCCTGACGCCCCTCTCCCACCCCAAGGAGCTGCTGGCGGAGGGGCGGGACTTATGTCTGACCCGGGGAGAGCAGGTGATCTGCGGGCCGATGCGCTTTGCGGTGCGGCGGGGGACGCGCCTCGCCGTCACGGGGCCCAATGGCTGTGGAAAATCCACGCTCCTCCGTCTGCTGGCCGGGGAGGAGGGGATTGGCTGCACGGGCCATTTCCAGCTGGCCTCCGGACTGCGGCTGTCGATTGTACCCCAGGATACGGGGTGGCTCAAGGGCAGCCTGCGGGATTGGATCGCCGCCCAGGGGGTGGAGGAAAGTTTCTTCAAGGCCCTTTTGCGGAAACTGGGGCTGGAGCAGGCCCAGTTTGACAAGGATCTGGCCGACTACAGCGCCGGACAGAAAAAGAAGGTGCTTTTAGCCGGCAGCCTCTGCCGGCCGGCCCATCTCTACCTCTGGGACGAGCCGCTGAACTATATTGATCTCCCGGCCCGGCAGCAGCTGGAGGAGCTGATCTGCCAGTGCAGACCCACGCTGGTCTTTGTGGAGCACGACAGGGCCTTCCGGGAGGCGGTGGCCACGGAGGAGCTGACGCTGCAGCGCATGGCATAGAGAAGGGGCGCGGGATGTTTCCCGCGCCCCTTTGCCTGCAGCTGCAGCGACCCTTATTCCCCGGAAGGATTGGATTGCTCCAAAATGCCTAAATCATCGGTGCCGAAATTTTCCACCAGAAAGACAGGGGACAGCACCACTGCAACGCCGCCACCCTCCATGGCCTCGATCCCGGCGATGACGCCGGCAATGGAAATCTGGTCATTGAGATCGATCTGTGCCAGATCCGTGTCGGAAAATACACCGCCCAGAGCGACATTCCCGTTGCTGGCGGGGCCGGGCATAATCACCATCCCCTCCTCGGTGATCTCGTACACCCACAGCCCGCTGTTTGTGCCGGCAATGATCTCCCGTCCCACATATTCTTCCTCCAGCGTGTCCGGGTCCGCCGCGTCGGCTAGGAGCGCCTCGGTAAAGGCTGCATCCCACGTCTCCCCGTTTTGCAGGAGTTTCTCCTCGGAGACGGAGGCACATGCTGTCAGAGACAGGGCCGTGAGCCCCGCGCAGAACCACGCCAAAAGCTTTCGTTTCATTTCATCTGACCTCCTGTAGCGCCGGTATGTACCCGTCCGGCATTTTCTTTCCTGCATTTGGCTGATATCTGTAGAATAGCACATTTTTGCTTTGAGGTCAATTGGCCCCAGAAAAAATGTTTTCCCTTGCTAAGATGAACACCAGCAGGAGGGACATGCTATGCTGGATAACAAGTGCGTGGGGATGGTGCTGCGGCAGCTGCGGGAGAAGAAGGGGATGACCCAGGAGCAGCTGAGCGGGCTGGCCACCCTGGATCGGACCCACTACAGCAAAATCGAGCGGGGGCTGCGCTGCCCCACAATTGACACCGTTTTCAAGATTGCCTTTGCGCTGGATATGAAACCCCATGAGCTGATCAAAATTCTGGAGGATGCGGTGCCTTTTTCGTATCCTTAAACAGGAAAGGGGGCTGGTCTCTATGACCAGCCCCCCTTTTTTGGCGTTTTCCCAGGTAAAAGGTTATTGACCCATAGCGGCGGCGGACTGGTCCAGCTGGGCGATGAGGGCGCGGAATTTCTCCACCTTTTCCCGCTCGGCGTCCACCACAGCGGCGGGCGCCTTGGCCACAAAGGCGGCGTTGGCCAGTTTCTTTTCCACCATCTCCAGCCCCTTCTGGGCTTTCTCCCGCTCCTTGGCGATGCGCTTGAGCTCCTCTGCCACATCCACCAGCTCGCTGAGGGGCATGAAGAGCCGGGCGGCGGCAGTGACGACAGAGACCATGCCCTGGCTGTCCGGGGCCTGCTCCACCAGCTCCACCTCGCTGGCGGAGGCCAGGCGCAGGAAGAAGGGGGTGCCGGCGGCAAAGGGGGCCTGATCGGCGGCGGCGATGATCAGTTTCACCTTGCGGCTGGGAGGCACGTTCATCTCCGCGCGGCGGGCGCGGATGGCGCGGATGGCGTCCATCACGGTCTCCATGGCACTCTCCTCAGCCTTAAAGGCAAACTTCTCGTCGTACACCGGCCAGTCGCTGGTCATCAGGAAGGGGGCGTCCGGATCGTGGGGCAGGGCCTGGTAGATCTCCTCGGTGATAAAGGGCATGAAGGGGTGGAGGAGCTTGAGCATGGTAATGAGCACATAGCACAGCACGTTCTGGGCGGCCAGCTTGGCAGCCTCGTCCTCCCCCTGCATCCGGCTCTTTGTCAGCTCAATATACCAGTCGCAGTAGGTGTCCCAGATAAAGTCGTAGACCTTGGCGCTGGCCACGCCCAGCTCATAGGCCTCCATGTTGTCCGTGACCTCTTTCACCAGGGTGTTGAGCCGGGAGAGGACCCACTTGTCCTCCAGCTCCAGCTTTTCCGGCAGTTCCACCTTATCGATGGTCAGGTTCATCATCACAAACCGGCTGGCGTTCCAGATCTTGTTGGCGAAGTTGCGCATGGCCTCGCACTTCT
>CAJFPI010000084.1 GCA_904398675.1 uncultured Oscillospiraceae bacterium | reverse complement strand
CCTCCAGGAAACCGTCCAGCTCCTCCACCACCACCAGCCGGTCCACCGAGGCGGCGAAGTCACGGATCTTTTTCTCCGGCAGGGGCCAGACCATGCCAAGTTTCAAAACCGGATAGGTGTCGCCGCAGACCTCTTTCACATACTGATAGCTGGTGGAGGAGGTGAGGATGCCCATGGAGCGGTCCTTCCCCGGCTCCAGCCGGTTAATGGGTGTATTTTCCGCATAGGCGGTGAGGGCCAGCGTCCGCTCCTCCACCACGGGGTGGCGGCGCTTGGCGGTGCCGGGCATCATGATGTACTTGGCCCCGTTTTTCTCATAGGGCCGCTCCGGGGGCGTGATGCGCTCGCCGGTCTCCACCACGCTCTGGGAGTGGGCGATGCGGGTGCACATCTTCAGCATCACCGCTGTGTCATATTCCTCGGAGAGGTCGTAGGCCAGCTTGAAGAAGGCCAGGGCCTCGGCGCTGTCGGCGGGCTCCAGCATGGGGAGCTTGGCGGCCTTGGCGTAGTGGCGGGAGTCCTGCTCGTTCTGGGAGCTGTGCATGCCCGCGTCGTCGGCCACGGCGATGACCATGCCGGCGTTGACGCCGGTGTAGGAGATGGTGAACAGCGGGTCGGCGGCCACGTTGAGGCCCACATGTTTCATGCCGCAAAAGCTGCGCCTGCCCGCCAGGGACGCGCCGAAGGCCGCCTCCATCGCTACCTTCTCGTTGGGCGCCCACTCGGCATAGATCTCCGGGTATTTGGCGGCGCATTCGGTGATCTCTGTGCTGGGGGTGCCGGGATAGCTGGAGACGAAGGCGCAGCCCGCCTCATACAGCCCGCGGGCGGCGGCCTCGTTGCCTAGCATCAGGGTTTTCATGGGTAACATCCTCCTTGTCCTCCGCCCTCTGCCCAGCCGCAGCCGGGGGACGGCGGTCTCTCATATTCTCACAGGTTCCTGAGATTTTGCATTTAAAAGGGCGCGGGAAGTAAAAAACTCGTCCTCTGCAAAACATTGCAGAGGACGAGAAATTCCCGTGGTACCACCTCAGTTTGCCGCCCCTGGCGGCCTCATGGGATACGAACATACCCCAGACGCTGTATCGGGCGTCCCCCGTCGCTGCTTACTGCATCTGGTTCGGCAGGCCGCTCGGGAGGGAATTTGACGCCGGCCTCCCGCCTGCCTCGCACCCACCGGCAGGTCTCTGAGAGGGAACAGCTGACGCCTACTTGGCTCCGTCATCGCGTTGGCTATTGCATCAATATGTATTCACTTTATCACTTCTACATATTAAAGTCAATGGGTTTTCCAGGAAATTTTCCGCAGGTGTCAGGATTTTTCCGCCTTGGGCAGCCCGATGGAGTCCTTCACCGTGACGGTCACCGTGCGCTCGTAGCAGGAGAAGATCTGCTCCACCTGATCCTTGGCGGGAGCCCTGGTGAGAAGGCTTACCGCCGGGACGATCACAAGGCCCGCCAGCATGCAGAAGGCGCCGCAGTTGATGGAGGACTGGAGGATGGACGGGAAGTAGTCGGCCAGGAAAATATTGGCCAGCATCACCACGGTGGAGAAGAGAAAGCTTGCGGCGCAGGCTGCCTTGGTGGTCCGTTTCCAGTAGAGACCGTAGAGGAAGGGGGCCAGAAACGCGCCGGCCAGGGCGCCCCAGCTGATGCCCATGAGCTGGGCGATGAAGGTGACGTTGGATTTATACTGGATAATGGCCAGCACCACGCTGATGGCAATAAACACCACCACGAGGCCGCGCATCCAGCGGACCTGCCGCTTTTCGTCCATGTCCTTGATGACATTGTCCTTGAGAAAATCCAGCGTCAGCGTGGAGCTGGAGGCCAGCACCAGGGAGGAGAGGGTGGACATGGAGGCGGAGAGCACCAGGATCACCACCACCGCGATGAGCACGGTGGGAAGGCCGGAGAGCATGGTGGGGATGATGGCGTCGTAGCCGTCGGCGGCCACATCGATCTGGCCGGAGTAGAGCCGGCCGAAACCGCCCAGGAAGTAGCAGCCCCCGGAGACGATGACGGCAAAGGCGGTGGAGATCACCATGCCGGTGTTGATGGACTTCTCGCTTTTGATGGCGTAGAACTTCTGCACCATCTGGGGGAGGCCCCAGGTGCCCAGGCTGGTGAGCAGCACCACACCCAGAAGGCCCGCCGGATCGGGGCCGAAGAAGGAGGCGAAGACGCCGGGGGTGGTGGACACAGCGGGGTCGGACACCTGCCCCAGGCCGTCCAGGGCGGCGAGAAAGCCGCCGTGGGATTTCAGCACCGCAGCGATCACCGCCACGATGCCCACCAGCATGATGATGCCCTGAATGAAGTCGTTGATGGCGGTGGCCATGTAGCCGCCGGCGATGACATAGATGCCGGTGAGAACCGCCATAACAATGACGCATACGCTGTAGTCGATGTCAAAGGCCATGCCGAACAGGCGGCTCAGGCCGTTGTACAGGCTGGCGGTGTAGGGGATGAGGAAGATGAAGATGATGACGGAGGCTGCCAGTTTCAGCGATCTGCTCTGAAAGCGCTTGCCGAAAAACTCCGGCATGGTGGCGCTGTCCAGGTGCTGGGTCATGACCCTGGTCCGCCGGCCCAGCACCGCCCAGGCCAGAAGGCTGCCGAGAAAGGCGTTGCCCAGGCCCGCCCAGGTGGCGGCGATGCCGTATTTCCAGCCGAACTGCCCGGCGTAGCCCACAAAGACCACGGCGGAGAAGTAGCTGGTGCCGTAGGCGAAGGCGGTGAGCCACGGCCCCACGGACCGGCCTCCCAGAACAAAGCCGCTGACGTCAGTGGTGTGGCGGCGGCAGTAGAGGCCGATGCCGATCATCACGGCAAAGAACACCAGCAGCATGGACAGTTTGATGATCATATCAGTCATAGGGGATCTCCTTTATTGTCTCAGGGCCGCAGGCCCGCTCTCAATGGGTGGTCTGGACCTCTACCAGCCGTCCGGCGCAGTACTTCTCCCGCAGCACGGGCTTTTCGATCTTGCCGGTGGGGTTGCGGGGGACCTTGTCAAAGATGATTTTCCGGGGCCGCTTATACCGGGGCAGCTCCTTGCAGAAGGCGTTGATCTCCTCCTCAGTACAGGCGGCGCCGTCCTTCAGCTCGATGATGGCCGCGGCGATCTCCCCCAGGCGGTGGTCAGGCAGGCCGATCACCGCCACATCCTTGATCTTGTCGTTTTGGCGGAGGAAGTCCTCGATCTGCACCGGATAGAGGTTCTCGCCGCCGGAGATGATCACGTCCTTCTTCCGGTCCACCAGATAGAGAAACCCGTCCTCGTCCTGCCGGGCCATGTCGCCGGTGAAGAGCCAGTCGCCCCGGAGGATCTCCTCGGTGGCAGCCGGGTTTTTGTAGTAGCAGAGCATGACGCCGGGACCCTTGACCGCCAGCTCGCCCACCTGGCCCTGGGGGACGTCCTCGCCCCGCTCGTCCACAATCCGGGCGTCCCAGAGATAGCCGGGCCTGCCGATGGCGCCCACCTTGTGGATGTTCTCCACGCCCAGATGGACACAGCCCGGCCCCAGGGACTCGGAGAGACCGTAATTGGTGTCGTACTTGTGGTGGGGGAAGAACTTCTTCCACCGGTGGATCAGGCTGGGGGGCACCGGCTGGGCGCCGATGTGCATCAGCCGCCACTGGTCCAGATAGTAGTCGTTCAGATTGATCCGCCCGCTCTCGATAGCGTCCAGGATGTCCTGAGCCCAGGGCACCAGCAGCCAGACGATGGTGCACTTCTCCTCAGTAATGGCCCGGAGGATCCACTCCGGGGACACGCCCCGCAGCAAAACCGCCCGGCTGCCGCTGATGAGGGAGCCGAACCAGTGCATCTTGGCGCCGGTGTGGTACAGGGGCGGGATGCACAAAAACACATCGTCACGGGTCTGGCCGTGGTGGTGCTGCTCGGTGAGGCAGGAGGAGAAAAGGGCCTTGTGGTTATGCAGAATGGCCTTGGGAAAGCCGGTGGTACCGGAGGAGAAGTAGATGGCGGCGTGGTCGGAGGGCTCCAGATGGACCGGCGGCGCCTCCCAGGAGCAGTAGCGCATCAGGTCGCTGTAGCTCTCGGCGAAGGGGGGGACCTGCTTGCCCACATAGAACATCATCCGCACCCGGCCAATGGCGGGGAGGATGGGATCCAGCCGGTCCACAAACTCCGGCCCGAACACCAGCGCCTCCACGTCCGCCAGATCCAGGCAGTACTGGATCTCGTCGCTGGAGTAGCGGAAATTCAGCGGCACCGCCAGGCAGCCCGCCTTCAGGATGCCGAAGTAGATGGGCAGCCACTCCAGGCAGTTCATCAGCAGGATCCCCACCTTGCTCCCCCGCTTGAGCCCGCGGCTGAGGAGGAGGTTTGCAAACCGGTTGGCCTTTTTATCAAAATGGCTCCAGGTGATCTCCCGACGGTAGGGGGCGTCGGGGCGGTTGCGCTCAATGAGGCTGAACTCCCGCCAGGTGACGGCGCTGTCCCGCTCCTCGGAGGGGTTGATCTCCACCAGGGCGATCTCGTCCCGGTACAGCCGGGCGTTGCGCTCCAACAGCTCTGTGATAACCATAGTCGTCTCTTCCTTTCTTCTTCTCTCTGCCGGCCCGCCGGAAAATAGGAAAAATGAAAAACGCCCTCTGCAGGCAATTTGCCTGCAGAGGGCGAGAATCTCCCGCGGTACCACCTCAGTTTACTGCTTTCGCAGCCTCGTCGGGCCCCGTGAGGCCCCAGCGCTGTACCGGGCGCACCCGTCGCCGCCTAGTGGGAGCGCTGCTCCGTTCAGCGGGCCGCTCGGGAGGGTATTCAAAACCGGGCCCCTCCTGCCTTGCACCGTCCGGCAGGTCTCTGAAAGGGGACAGGGTCCCTACTTGTCTCCGTCACCGCGTTTGGTATCAACGGAGTACACTCTATCACTTTTAAGTGCTAAAGTCAAGAAGTATTTTCAGATTCTTTTTCTTACTTCTCCGGCCGCGGGGCCATGGTGTAGCCGTTGACGGTGAGATGGGCGATCTGGGCGCCTAGGTCGTCGGTGACGTCCACGGCATAGAGGCAGGTGGTGCGCCCGGCCTTGATGCAGCGGGCCTCGGCAATCAGGGTTTTCCCGTGGGAGGGGGAGAGGAAAGTGATGGATACCTGCTGGGTGACGGTGACGGAGGTGCTGTGACCGTTGGCGGCAACAGCAAAGGCAAAGTCCGCCAGGGTAAAGATGGCGCCGCCCATGGGGACGGAGTTGGCGTTAAGGTGGACGGGGCGGATGGCCATGGTGCAGACCGAATGGCCTGGATCCGCTGCCTGAATTTCTACGCCGGCAGCCTCCGTGGCAAAGCGGTCGCCGGAAAAGCAGGCGCGGATATCTTCCAATGTGGGCATAGAGCAAAGATCCTTTCTTTCGGGTAATGGAGCGGCGGGCCTGGCCGTGCTGTCTGTGCCAGACGGTCACTGCTGCTTGCTGATAACACGAATTATAACACAGCAGCAGGCCGCTGGCAACAGGCCCCTTTGCAGACGGTGCAGCAGCCAAAAAGCCCCCGCACGGGAAAAGCGGGATTTTTGTGTTGAAATGAAGGAGAAAAATATGATTCCATTCGGGGCCGCCGTGGACGGTATATCATAATTATAGAATATAGAACGCAATTATATGCGATCAGCCTGAAAAAGAACGGGGATATATGTCCGCGCGGAACACACAGCCGGGCGGGAGGGAGCATTGCCGCAGCATAATGGAATGGGCAGAAACAGGCGCCCTATGGGGATGGGGCGGGGTAAAAAGACGGAGATATCGGCAAATCGTAATTTTTGCGGAGAAGAGCGGCTGCTGCGGAGAAAAGGTTCCTTCTGTATTTGGCGCCGCCGCATGAATAGACAAAAACAGACTTGACAGACCTGCGCGGATTGGATATATTTAACAATAGCTTATTAACAACAGCTTAACACTTATGAACGGGGCGCATGAAAGGAGGAGCGGTCCGAAACCGCCAGATGCCCGCTGCTGATGCGGAGACTCTGGAGGATGCGATGGCCAGCGGGCTATCCTCGGATTCCGGAAGGAATGCGGGGACCTGGGAGCCGCCGCATGCAGGCGGCAGGGCCATCGTGCCGGAGCTGCCCTGTGCAGGCGGGCGGATGCATGCCGGATTTATACATAATTGCGGGGCATCCGCCGGGTTTGAGAGGGCGCATTCTGGCATGAAAGGATAGATATTTGAGGGAGGATTTCTACGGTGAAAGCAGAGAAAAAGGTTTCGCACTCCAAGGAAGAGGATGCTATCCTCATCCATCAATTGGAAGGAAGACCCCGCCTTCGCACAGCGGTTCCCCTGGGACTGCAGCACGTCCTTGCCATGTTTACCGGCAACCTGGCGCCCATCCTGATCATCGCCTCGGCCTGCGGACTGGGCGATGGGGATATCGTCATCATGATGCAGTCGGCCATGTTCGTATCCGGCCTGACCACCTTTGTCCAGCTCTATCCCATCCGCATCGGCAAACACTTCCGCATCGGGGGCAACCTCCCCATCGTCATGGGAACATCCTTCGCCTTTGTTCCAACAGCCACCAGCGTGGCTGCCATGGGCGGCATCGGAGCGGTGCTGGCCGGCAGCATAGTTGGCAGCCTGGCGGAAGTGATCATCGGTTTCTTCTACAAGTGGGTCCGCCACCTCTTCCCACCCCTGGTCATCGGCTGTACGCTGGTCACCATCGGCATTGATCTTCTGGAGGTGGGCGCCAACTACTTTGCCGGCGGCGCCGGTGCGGCGGACTACGGATCCCCCCAGAACATCGCGATCGCTACGGCGGTTTTGCTGGTGATCGTCCTGCTCCAGCGCTTTGGAAAGGGCCTGATCAAGAGCACCTCTATTCTGATCGGCCTGATCGTGGGATACCTGATCAGCCTGGCGCTGAACATGGTGGATGTGCAGAGCATTGCCGAGGCCAGCTTTTTCAGCGTTCCCCGTCCGCTGTACTTCGAGCTGGACTTTTCCGTGGCGGCTATTGTGAGTTTTATCCCGCTGTATGTCTTTTCCGGCATTGATACCATCGGCAGCACCTCCGGCGTGGCCATGGCGGCCTTCGACCGGGAGGCCACTGCGGAGGAGACCTCCGGCGCCATCCTGGCGGACGCCCTGGGCTCCACCACTGCCGCCATCTTCAACTCCCTGCCCAACACCGCCTTTGGTCAGAATGTGGGCATTATCACCATGACCGGTGTTGTCAACAAGTTCTGTATCGCCACCGGCGCCATGGTGCTGATGATCTGCGGTTTCCTGCCCAAGCTGGGCGCGGTGTTCTCCGCCGTTCCCTACTGTGTATTGGGCGGCGCGGTGATTTCCGTGTTCGGCACCATCGCCATCAACGGCATCAAGATGCTGGCCCGGGCCGGGTTCAGCGAGCGCAACGTGCTCATTATGAGCGTTACGTTCGCCCTGGGGCTGGGGCTCTCCAGCATGCCGGAGGCGGTGGCGCAGCTGCCCAGCGTGATCCAGTTCTTCTTCTCCGATCCTATCGCAGCCACCTGCCTGATCTCCGTGGTGCTGAATGTGGCGTTCCCTGAGAAAAAGAGCACCCAGGAATCCGGCGAGAAGGCATCCTGACCGGTTCTGCGGATGACATTTTCCCAAAACCTGGAATAAAAGAGGCCCCGGCGCATTGCGCCGGGGCCTCTTTATGCCGAAAAGACGCGTCAAAGCGGTTTCAGCGCGGCAGCGGCGCATCCACAAACTGCCGACCGTCGAAATACCAGGAGGCGGTGAATCCGCATGCCGCCGCCAGGGCAAAGGCCTGGGGATAGCCGTGGAGGATGGCGGCGGCGCTGTGGCTGTCGCCGGTGACGAGGATGCGCCCCCGGCGCGCATGGATATGGCGCAGCAGGAAGGGGGCGGGGTAGGGGACGGAGCGGTAGCCCCGGGACATGGCGCCGGTGTTGATCTCAAAGAGCACATTCCGCTCCAGCAGGGCGTCCAGGGCCTCCAGGGCCGCGGCGCGGCAGCGCCGGTCCTCCTCGTCGAAAAACCTGCCGCCCTCGTTGAACTTGGTGACGAGATCGAAATGTCCCACAATCTCGCAGCCGGTTTTTTCCGCCACCTGGGCCTCCTGACGGTAGTAGTCCTCCACCAGAGCCCGGGGGTCGCCGCCATAGCAGCACCGAATGCCCCACGCAAAGTCGTCCGGCGTATGGTCTACAGAGACGATGCCCTCCGCCGTCTCCAGGCAGTGGACCGAGCCGATGCGGTAATCATAGGGATCCGCAGGGGCGGGGGAGAGGATGTCCTGCTCCAGCCCCAGATAGACCGCCATCCGCCCGGCATATTCCTCCCGCAGCGCCAGCACGGCGGCGCGGTAGGGCGCCACGCTCTCCTCCTTCATGGACCATACATTGGGGAAGGGCAGGGGGGCATGGCCGGAAAAGCCGATGGAGCCGCATCCGGCGGCCAGGGCCGCCGCCGCCATCTCTTCGGCGGTGCTTTTCCCGTCGCAGAAGGTGGTGTGGGTATGGAGATTCTGGGGTTTCATGACGTCATCTTCTCCTGCTTGACCTTGTGGTCAATCACATGGCGGCTGGCCAGCTCCGCCATCACGTCGTCCACACTGATGCCCAGCTCCACCATCAGCACCAGCACATGGTACATGAGGTCCGCGATTTCATAGACCGTCTCCGCCTTGTCCTCCGCCTTGCCGGCGATGATGACCTCGGTACACTCCTCGCCCACCTTCTTGAGAATCTTGTCCAGCCCCTTCTGGAAGAGGTAGGTGGTGTAGGACCCCTCGGGGAGCTCCTGCTTCCGACCCTCTAGCAGCTGGTAGAGGCCCTTGACGGAGAAGGGCTCCGGCTGCTGGCCGATATAGAGCTTGTCATTGAAACAGGAATCACTGCCCAGGTGGCAGGCGGGGCCGGTCTTGTTCACCCGGACCACCAGGGCGTCCCGGTCGCAGTCGGCGGTGATGTCCACCACATACTGGATGTTGCCGCTGGTCTCCCCCTTGCGCCACAGCTCCCCGCGGGACCGGGACCAGAAACAGGTCCGCCCCTCCTCCATGGTAATGGCAAGGCTCTCCCGGTTCATATACGCCAGGGTCAGCACCTTGCCGGTGCCGGCGTCCACCACGATGGCGGGGATCAGGCCGTGGCCGTTAAACTTCAGATCGTCAATGGAAAGCATGAGGTACCTCCTCCTATTTGTTACAGTCTTACGTTGATGCCCTGGGCGCGGAGGGCCTTTTTGAGATCCGGGATGGCCACCTCGCCGAAGTGGAAGATGGAGGCGGCAAGACCCGCGTCCACCTTGGGAAGGGTTTTGAAAAGCGTGACAAAATCCTCCGCGCACCCGGCGCCGCCGGAGGCGATCACCGGCACGTTCACCGCGTCGCAGACGGCGGCGAGCATCTCTAGGTCAAAGCCGCCCTTCACCCCGTCGGTGTCAATGCTGTTGAGGACGATCTCCCCGGCGCCGTTCTCCACGCCCCGGCGGATCCACTCGATGGCGTCCAGCCCCGTATCCTCCCGGCCGCCCTTGGCAAACACCCGGTACTGGCCGTCCACCCGCTTGGCGTCTACGCTGAGGACCACGCACTGATCGCCGTATTTTTTGGCGGCGGCGGCAATGAGGGAGGGGTCCCGGATGGCCCCGGAGTTGACGCTGACCTTGTCCGCCCCGCACTTGAGCACCCGGTCAAAGTCCGCCACCGTGTTGATGCCGCCCCCTACGGTGAGAGGGATAAAGATGGTGGAGGCCACCTCGGTGAGGATGTCTGTAAAGAGGGCGCGGCCCTCGGCGGAGGCGGTGATGTCGTAGAATACCAGCTCATCCGCGCCGCACTCGCTGTAGAATTTGGACAGCTTGACCGGGCTGGAGACATCCGCCAGACCCAGGAAGTTGACCCCCTTCACCACGCGGCCGTCCTTCACGTCCAGGCAGGGGATGATGCGCTTGGTGATCACTGTTCCCCAGCCTCCTCCACCGCCCGCTTGAGGTCGACCCGCCCGGCGTACCAGGCCTTGCCGATAATGGCCCCGTAGAGGCCCAGGGTCCGCAGGACCATAAGGTCCGCGTTGGAGGACACGCCGCCGGAGGCGGTGATGTGGCACCCTACGCTTCTCTGCAGGGCCATGAGCAGGCCGTAGGAGGGGCCGGAGAGGGTGCCGTCGGCGTCGATGTCGGTGAAGATGATGTGCTGGACGCCCAGCCCCTCCATCTTTTTGGCGAGGGTGATGAAGTCGATGCCGGCATCCTGCTCCCAGCCGGCGGTTTTCACCCTTCCGCCCTGGGCGTCGATGCCCACGGCGATCCGCTCCGGGCCGTAGGTCTCCACGGCGGCGCGGACAAACTCCGGGTCGCTGACGGCGGCGGAGCCGATGACGCAGCGGTAAACGCCGAGATGAAAGGCATCCTCCAGATCCTGGAGGCTGCGGAGGCCGCCGCCCAGCTCCACCTTGAGACCCACCTTGGCCACAGCCGCGACGATTTCGCTGTTTTTCCGCACGCCGTCCCGGGCTCCGTCCAGATCCACCATGTGGAGATGGGTGGCGCCGGCGATCTGAAAGGCTGTGACGGTTTCCACAGGGTCCCACGCCACCTGGTGGACAGTGGAAAAGTCCCCCTGGCGCAGGCGGACCACCTTGCCGTCCTTCAAGTCGATTGCAGGGAAGAGAATCATAGGGGTTCCTCCATTTCACAGAAGGCGCGGAGAATGGCGAGGCCCACCGCGCCGCTTTTTTCGGGATGAAATTGAACGCCGTACACATTTTTGTGCTGCACGGCCGCCGTCAGCTCCGCACCGTACTCCGCCGTGGCGATGACGCTTTCCTCACAGCGGGCGGCGTAATAGGAGTGGACAAAGTAGACGCAGTCCCCCTCCTGGATGTGGCGGAAGAGGGGGCTTTTGGGCCGGCTCTTGGGAAAGTGGAGGGCGTTCCAGCCAATGTGGGGGATCTTATACCCCGCCGGGATGACGGGCCGGATGCTCACCACGTCCCCGGGGATAAGCCCCAGCCCCCGATGCTCCCCGTATTCAAAGCCCCGCTCCAGCAGCAGCTGCATCCCCAGGCAGATGCCCAGGAGGGGCTTTCCCTTTTTTGCCTCCTCCACCAGTACCTGGTCCAGCCCGTCCTGCCGCAGCAGGGCGGCGGCGTCGCCAAAGGCCCCCACGCCGGGGAGGATGATCTTCTCCGCGCGGCGGAGGTCGTCCGGATTCCCAGTGACCACCGTCTCCGCGCCGATGGCTTTTAGGGAGGAGGAGAGGGAGAAGAGGTTCCCCACACCATAATCTACAATAGCGATCATCTACAGCACCCCCTTGGTGGAGGGGATCTCCCCGCCCAGAGCCGGGTCCACGGCCACCGCCTGGCGCAGGGAGCGGGCCAGGGCCTTAAAGGCCCCCTCGATGATGTGGTGGCTGTTTTTCCCGCTGAGCTGCCGGATGTGGAGGGTGCACTGGCAGCGGCGGGTAAAGGCCAGGAGGAACTCCTCGCACAGCTCCGTGTCAAAGGTCCCTACCTTCTCCGTGGGCAGCGCCAGCTCGCAGCAGAGCATCCCCCGGCCGGAGAGGTCCACCGCGGAGAGGATCAGCGCCTCGTCCATGGGGAGGAGGGCGCTGCCATAGCGGGTGATGCCGGCCATATTTCCCAGGGCCTGGGCGAAGGCGTCCCCCAGGCAGATCCCCACGTCCTCCACTGTGTGGTGGTCATCCACCCAGGTGTCCCCCTGGCATTTCACAGTGAGGTCAAACCGGCCATGGCGGGCGAAGAGGGTGAGCATGTGGTCCAGAAAGCCGCAGCCGGTGGCGATCTCGCTTTTTCCGGCGCCGTCCAGGTTCAGCTGCAGCTGGATATCGGTCTCCGCGGTTTTGCGGGCAATTTCCGCCGTTCGCATGGTCAGGCCTCCTTTACAATGTCCCGCACCCGCTGGAGAAAGCCGTCCATCTGCTCCCTGGAGCCGATGGTGACCCGGACATAGTCCCGGATCTCCTCCCGCTCCCAGTGGCGCACCAGGACGCCCCGCTCCTTCAGTTTCCGGTAGAGGGCGCCGCCGGCCACCTGAGGGCAGCGTGTGAAGATGAAGTTTGCCTGGGAGGGCAGGGTCTCAAAGCCCAGTTTCTCCAGCTCCGAGACGGTATAGGCCCGGTTTTCCGCGATGATGCGGCAGTTTTTCTGATAGTAATCGTCGCTGTCCACGGCGGCCTCCGCCGCGGCCATGGTCAGGCGGTTGATGCTGTAGGGGTTGGTGGAGTATTTGATCTTGTTGAGGTCCTCGATCAGCGCCCGGCTGCCGAAGGCAAAGCCCAGGCGGCCTCCCGCCATGGACCGGGACTTGGAGAAGGTCCGGCACACCAGGAGGTTGTCATAGGCGTCGATGAGCTGGTAGCAGCTCTCGCCGCCAAAGTCGATGTAGGCCTCGTCGATGAGCACCACATGGTTGGGATTGGTCCGCAGGATCTTCTCAATGTCTGATACCGGAATGGTCCGGCCGGTGGGGGCGTTGGGGTTTGCGATGACGATGTTCTGCTGCAGCGCACAGTAGTCCTCCGCGTCGATGGTGAACCCCTCCTTCAGGGGGATGACGGTGGCGGGGAGGTTATAGAGTTCGGCATAGACCGGGTAGAACCCGTAGCTGATGCTGGGGAAGGCCACGGGCCGCTCGGCGTCGCAGAAGGCCATGAAGAAGAAATTCAAAATGTCGTCCGAGCCGTTGGCGAGGAACACATTTTCCTCCCCCACGCCGTAGAGGGCCGCCAGCTTTTTTCTGAGGCGGCGGCACTCCGGGTCCGGATAGAGGTTCAGTTTCCCCACCTCCTCCGCACTGACGGCGGCGATGACCTCCGGCGAGGGGGGAAAGGGGGACTCGTTGGTGTTCAGCTTGATGTAGGGCTGATCCTGGGGCTGCTCGCCGGGGACATAGGCCTCCAGCGCGGCAAACCGGCTGCTGAGATAGCGGCTCATTCCTCCGCCCCTCCTTTCTCCTCCGCCCCGCCCCGGGACAGGGCGCTGCGGGCGTGGGCCTCCAGCCCCTCCTGCCGGGCGAACCGGGCGATCTTTTCCGCGTCCCGGCGGAGGGCCGGGGCGGTGTAGTAGGTAAACTGGGTCTTTTTCACAAAGTCGTCCACCGACAGCGGGCTCATAAACCGAGCGGTGCCGCTGGTGGGCAGGGTGTGGTTGGGGCCGGCAAAGTAGTCCCCCAGGGCCTCCGGGCAGCTGCGGCCCAAAAAGACAGACCCGGCGTGCTTCACCGCCGCCAGATAGTCGAAGGGGTTATCCACGCACAGCTCCAAATGCTCAGGGGCGAGGGCGTTGGCGATATCGACGGCCTGGGCGAGATCGTCACAGACGATGATCTTGCCGTTGCTTTCGATAGAGGCCCGGGCGATCTCCCGGCGGGGGAGGGTTTCCAGCTGCCGCTCCAGCTCCGCCTGGACGGCCCGGGCCAGCGCGGCGCTGTCGGTGACCAGCACGGCGCTGGCCATCCTGTCGTGCTCGGCCTGGCTGAGCATGTCGGCCGCCACCTGGGCGGCGTCGCTGCCGCCGTCGGCCACAATCAGGATCTCGCTGGGGCCGGCGATCATATCGATGGCCACCTGGCCGAACACCTGCCGCTTGGCCTCCGCCACATAGGCGTTGCCCGGGCCGGTGATCTTATCCACCCGGGGGATGCTCTCCGTGCCATAGGCCAGGGCGGCCACCGCCTGGGCGCCCCCCACCCGGAACACCCGGTCCACCCCGGCGATGCGGGCCGCGGCCAGGATCACGCCGTCGATGTCCCCGCCCCGGGATGGAGGGGAGACCATGACGATTTCCCCGCAGCCGGCGATCTTGGCCGGGATGCAGTTCATAAGGACGCTGGAAGGGTAGGCGGCGGTGCCGCCGGGGATGTAGAGGCCCACCCGCTCAATGGGCATCACCTTCTGCCCCAGGATCACCCCGTCCGTCTCGCTGATGAGAAAGCTGTTTCGCACCTGGCGGCTGTGGAAGGCGCGGATGCGCTCCGCCGCCTCCTGAAAGACGGCCAGCAGGTCCCGGTCCAGGGCGTCCACGGCGGCGTCCAGCTCCTCCGCCGTCACCTCCAGGCTCTGGGGGGCCGCGCCGTCAAAGCGGCGGGCAAACTCCATCAGGGCAGCGTCCCCGTCCCGGCGGACGGCGGCGATAATATCCCGGACGGCGGCGGACACGTCCACTGTGGATTCCGGCCGGGCAAAGATCTCCTCCGGGGAGACCTCTCCATAGGATAAAATTCGGATCATAGGCTCGCTCCTTACGCCTCCTCCGGCTGGAAGCGCTCCACGGCCTCCACCAGTTGCCGGATGGCGTCGTTTTTAAATTTATAGCTGACCTTGTTGGCCACGAGCCGGGCGCTGATGGGGACGATCTCCTCCTTGGGCTCCAGGCCGTTTTCCAGCAGGGTGCGCCCGGTCTCCACAATATCAACGATCACATCGCTGAGCCCCAGCAGGGGGGCGATTTCGATGGAGCCGTTGAGCTTGATGATGTCGATGTCCCGGCTGAGGGAGCTGTAGTAGGTGCGGGCGATCCGGGGGAATTTGGTGGCCACCCGCAGCGTGGTATCCAGGTCATCGCGGAAATCCTTCTTTCCCGCCACGCACATCCGGCATCTGCCGATGCCCAGGTCCGCCAGCTCGTAGACGTCCGGGGCGTACTCCAGCAGGATGTCCTTCCCGGCCACGCCGATGTCCGCCGCCCCCCGCTCCACATAGATGGCCACGTCTGAGGGCTTGACCCAGAAGTAGCGGATGCCCTTCTCCGGGTTTTCAAACACCAGCTTGCGGTTTTCCTCCTCAATGGCGGGGCAGTCGTAGCCCACGGATTTGAAGATGCGGTAGACCTTTTCCCCCAGGCGCCCCTTGGGAAGGGCAATGTTCAAAACCGTCATCTTACCGCGCCTCCTTCCGCATGTCCCGTACCGCCCGGTACTGCAGCCCCGCCGGGACCTCCCGCTCCGCCCGGACCGTCCTGCCCGCGGCCAGCAGCGCGTTTGCCGCGGCGGCCACCTCGCCGGCGGTGCGGCTGTCGTCATAGAGCAGCAGCACGTCCACGTCGCAGCCCCTTGGGGGGGTATTGTACCGCTCCAGCTGGTCGAGATAGACCGCAAAGCCGATGGCGCCGCCCTCCCGTCCCATCTTCCGCAGCAGGTTGTCGTACCGTCCGCCGGCCAGCACGCCGCTGGCAAGGCCCGGGAGGTAGCCCCGGAAGATGATGCCGCTGTAGTAGTTCATGTCGTTGACGATAGAGAAGTCCAGCCGCAGCCGGTCCCCCAGACCATACTGCCCCAGCAGACCGCACAGGGCCTTCAGCTCCGCCAGAGCCTGGGCCGAGGCGGCGGGGAGGTCCATCTGCTCCAAAAGGGGCAGGACCTCCGCCGGCGGACCGTAGAGATTGGCCAGCTGCTCCAGCTGCCGGGCTGCGCCCTGCGGCAGCCGGCCCTCCCGGCACAGCTGCCGCAGGGCCGGGGCGTTTTTCTGCCCCATGGCGGTGAGAGCTGCCTGGCGCTCCTCCTCCGTCAGCGCCGCTGCCGCCAGAATGCCGGCTACAACGCCCAGGTGGCTCAGATCCAGCAGATACTGGCCGCTGATGCTCTCCAGGCTCCTGGCTGCCAGCATTACCACCTCGCCCACCGCGTAGTCGTCCAGCGTGCCGATGCACTCCAGCCCCGCCTGCATGATCTCCCGGTAGCCGTGGGAGGCGGGGGAGGTGCGGTAGACATTTTCGTGGTAATATACCTTCTGCAGCCCCGGCCCGCCCTGACAGTTTTTCAGGATGGAGAGGGTCACGTCCGGCTTGAGGGCCATCAGCTTTCCGTCCACGTCGGTAAAGGTGAGGATATGGTCGCTGACAAGAAAGCTCTTGTTGCGCACATACAGGTCATACTCCTCAAACTTGCTCATCTTATAGGGGAGATACCCGTGCCGGCGGTACAGCTCTCTGAGCCGGAAAACCGCCCGCTCCTCATTTTTTAAAAACAGCTCTGCGTCCATGTTCTGCGCCCTCCATTGCGCTGCGGCACTGGGATGGCCGCCTGTAGGCGGCGATTAGTGACATCATACCGCGAATTTTTTGTTTTTGCAATACGCATTTACTTTAACACGCTAATATGATAGCGTAGTAACAAAAGAAAGTCAAGACAATTCGGCGGAGAAGCGCCAAAAAGAAATCCCGCCCTCGCATTGACAATTGGATGGAATCTGCTACAATAGGGCTATCATCATCAAAATGGAGGAAATTCCCATGAAGAACATTCTTTCTACCGATAAAGCGCCCGCCGCCATTGGCCCCTACAGCCAGGGCGTGTCCGCCAATCTGAGGAGCATCGTCATCACCTCCGGCCAGCTGCCCATTGATCCTGCCACCGGCGCCTTCGCCGAGGGCGGCATCGCCGGCCAGACCCGCCAGTCTCTGGAGAATGTGAAGGCCGTTCTGGCTGCCGACGGCCTGAGCCTGGAGGACGTGATCAAGACCACCGTGTTCCTCAAGGACATGAACGACTTCGGCGCCATGAACGAGGTCTACGCCACCTATTTCTCCGCCAATCCCCCGGCCCGCAGCGCCGTTGAGGTGGCCCGCCTGCCCAAGGACGCTCTGGTGGAGATCGAGGCCATCGCGGTTAAATAAGCAAGCGGAAACGTGCCGTCAGGACAACGGCAGGTCCCCGAGACAAAAAGCAGCCGCCCGGCTTGAGCCGGGCGGCTGCTTTCTTTTTCTATTCTATATGGTGTTTACACCACGGTCAGCTCGTCGCCGGGGCGGACCGTGCCGCCCTCCAGGATCTTGACGAAGATGCCCTCCCGGGGCATGACGCAGTCTCCCGCCGCTTTGCGGATGGCGCAGTCGTTGTGGCACTCCTTGCCGATCTGGGTTACCTCCGCCAGAACAGGCCCGATCTTCAGCTTTGTTCCTACAGGCAGCTGATAGAGGCAGATCCCCTCTGTCAGGATGTTTTCCGCAAAATCCCCGGGTTTCAGCTGGAAGGAGATGTGCTCCTGCACCTTTTGAACGCTTTCAATCCCCAAAAGGCTCACCTGACGGTGCCAGTTGCCCGCGTGGGCGTCCCCCACGATGCCGTGGTCCGGCTGCAGCTGTGCCTCCTCCACCGGATGCTTTTGGATCCCCTTGTGCTCGCTGATGCAGACAGCAAGAATCTTAGCCATGGTGATGATGCCCCCCTTCATTATGTTCGCTGCCTACGTCCCGCAGCATCTCCACGCCATGTTTCAGCCCCGGCAGCACCGCGCCGAGGCACTCCCGCACCGCTTTTTCGCTGCCGGGCAGATTGACGATCAAGGTGTCGCCCCGAATGCCGGCGGCCTCCCGGCTCAGCATCCCCCGGGGGGTGATGCGCATGCTCTCGGCCCGCATGGCCTCCGGGATGCCGGGCGCTGCCCGCTCTACAACAGAGAGGGTGGCCTCCGGGGTGATGTCCCGCTTGGAAAAGCCGGTGCCGCCGGTGGTGACAACCAGGCACGCCTGCCCGCCGTCACACCAGGCAATCAGCTGGCTGCGGATGGCCTCATAGTCGTCGGGCACCATGGCCCGGGCCGTCACGGTCCAGCCGTCCTTCTCCAGCATTTCGGCGATGGCGGGGCCGCTGCGGTCCTCCCGCAGGCCCTGGGAGCCTTTGTCGCTGATGGTCAATACTGCCGCCGTATATTCCATGGCAGTTATGCCTCCTTCCGATGAAAATCTCCGCTCTTTCCGCCGGACTTCTGTTCCAGGCGGATGCGGTCAATGACAATGTCCCGCTGCACAGCCTTGCACATATCGTAGATGGTCAGCGCCGCGGTGGAGACCGCTGTCAGCGCCTCCATCTCCACGCCGGTTACGCCGCTGCACTTGGCCGTGGCGGTGATCTCGATGCTGGACGTCTCCTCGTCCATGGTAAAGTGGATGTCCACCCCGGTGAGGGGGACCGGGTGGCACATGGGGATCAGCTCCGATGTGCGCTTGGCGCCCATGATGCCGGCGATCTGCGCACAGCCCAGCACATCCCCCTTCTTCATCCCGCCGCTCCGGATCAGGCGGAAGGTTTCCGGATTTACCAGCACCCGCCCGCTGGCCACGGCAGTGCGAAAGGTGACGGATTTTTCCGACACATCCACCATTCTGGCCCGTCCGTCGCTGTTGAAATGGGTAAAATCGTTCATGTCTGCCTCCGGCCGGGCAGATCTGCCCGGCGTTTCTGTCGTTCTTTGTTTTTCTATTGTACCGGTTTCAATCAGGTTTGACAAGAGGAAAAGGGATATAAATATTCCGTTAAGAATTTGTGAAAATGCGTTAAGACGGCGGGCGGAGCGGGAATCAGCGCTTGCATTTTTTTGCCACATGACTAAAATAAATGCAGTGAAAATTTGTCTCATGGAGGAGGAAACGTTATGGAAGTATCCAACCTGTTTGTCTGCCTGATGGGGATGGGGGTCACATTTGTCGGCCTGATCTGCCTGATTGTCCTGATTTGGATTATGGGCCTCATTCTGCGGGGCAGAGGCGACGAGCCCAAGGCGGCTGAGCAGGAGCAGGTCATTGCGCAGGCGGCTGCGGAGCCCAACCGAGGCGAGCTGATCGCGGCGGTGTCGGCAGCGCTGGCCGAGGAGCTGGGGACCGACGTGTCCGCCATCCGGATTTTGTCGTTCCGCAGGATCAGCTGAGAACTGACGATAAGAAGGAGTGCCGCGGCACTCCTTTTTCTTATTTTCAGAGTTTTTTTTGAAAAAGAAGGGGTTTACGGTTTGCCGTCCATCCGTTATGATAGGGAGAGGAACAGATTTTTATGCTGGCGAGGAGGCGGTTTCCATGGGCCGGAGGATTCGGACTTATTTCCCTGTTTCGTGGAAGGATACAGGGGAGACGGTGCTGATTCTGGCGGCGGCAGTGGGGATCTGTGTGCTGCTCCATCGGCTGGATGCCAGCGGGAGCTACGCCTCCATGGTATTTGTCCTGGCGGTGATGTGTGTGGCCCGTTCCACCAGCGGTTATCTCTATGGGATTCTGGCCTCCTTTTTCGGTGTGGTGGCCACCAACTATACCTTTACCTACCCCTATAATGCCTTTAATTTTACGATTTCCGGCTACCCGCTGACCTTTGTGGTGATGCTGGCTGTGTCCATCCTTACCAGCACCCTCACCACCCAGGCCAAGGACCACGAGCGCATGCGCCGGGAGTCGGAGAAGGAGATGCTGCGGGCCAACCTGCTCCGGGCGGTCTCCCACGACATCCGCACCCCGCTGACCTCGATTCTGGGCGCCACCTCGGCACTGCTGGAAAATGGCGACCGCATTGGGCCGGAGGCCCGGACAGAGCTTCTCACCCATGTGCAGGAGGAGTGCAGGTGGCTGATCAACATGGTGGAGAACCTGCTGTCCATTACCCGCATGAGCAATGAGAGCACCCTCCTGAGCCGGCAGCCGGAGGTGGTGGAGGAGGTGGTGGGCGGGGCGGTGCAGAAGTTTCGCCGCCGCTATCCCGCCGTGCGGATCGCCGTGCGCCCGCCGGAGCAGTTCGCAGTGGTGCTGATGGACGCCACGCTGATGGAGCAGGTGCTCATCAATTTGATGGAGAATGCCGTAATTCACGGAAAAAACACCACCAGCATCACCATTTCGTTTGCACAGCGCTCCGGCCAGGTGGATATTTTGGTGGCGGATGACGGCGGCGGCGTGGATCCGAGGATCATCGACCGGATTTTAGAGGATTCCTTTTCCCAGATCCGGCAGGAGCGGACGGATGCAAAGCGCAATATGGGAATCGGCCTTTCCGTATGCCGCTCCATTGTCGCCGCCCACGGCGGGACGATGGCTGTGCGAAATACGGAGCAGGGGGCGGAGTTTACTGTGACGCTGCCGCTGCAGCAGGAGGAATATGATGTTCAAGGACAAGATACTGATTGTTGAGGATGAACACAGCATCCAGAATTTTATTTCCACAATTTTAACGGCGAATGACTATGACGTGCTTACCGCCGCCAGCGGCAGCGATGCGGTGAGCATGATCACCTCCCACTGCCCGGATCTGATGCTCCTGGATCTGGGCCTTCCCGATATGGACGGCATGGAGATTATCCGTACCGTCCGCAGCTGGAGCAACATCCCGATTGTGGTCATCTCCGCCCGCAACCATGAGCGGGATAAGGTGGAGGCCCTGGACGCCGGCGCGGATGACTACCTCACAAAGCCCTTCGGCTCCGGGGAGCTGCTGGCCCGCATCCGCACCGCCATCCGCCACACCCGCACCCAGCTTCCCAGCAGCATGATCGCAAACTCCGGCCAGTTCCGCACCGGTGAACTGGTGATCGATTACGACAAGCACTGCGTCTTTGTCCGGGGTGAGAACGCAAAGCTTACCCAGGGGGAGTACCGTATCGTCTCCCTGCTGGGAAAATATGCGGGCAAGGTGCTTACCTATGATTTCATGATCAAGGAGCTGTGGGGACCCAAGGCCAAAAGCGATAACCAGATCCTCCGGGTGAACATGGCCAATATCCGCCGGAAAATCGAAGACAATCCCGCCGACCCCCAGTATATCTTTACCGAGATGGGCGTGGGCTACCGCATGGCGGAAGGGGAGTAGGCAGACGTCGGCAATGAGAATGAGCAATCCTCAGATAAATATTAGTATTCGTAATGGAATGGTGGGCGCTTTCACGGGGTGAAATATGGGCCTGTGTTCCATGGGGACGGCTCTTTATGCGATAAAATGGAGCGTTTTGTGTGGAAGGAGTATAAATCCGGGCAGACAAATGTGAACAAATTGTAGACAGATTGCACATTGACTTTCGGGTAATGAAGCTTTATCATGTACCCAACGCTGAAAAGGCGGAATTCCGCCGCGCCTGAGGGAAGACGGGCGCGGTCGGCAAACCAAGAAAAGGAGTTTTTCATCATGAAGAAGTTTTTGGCAGTGCTGATGGCCGCCGCCATGATGGTGGCCCTGGTGGCCTGCAGCAGCGGCAATACAGCCAACAACGGCAGTTCCAACAACAGCGGCAACGGCGCAGACGCCAGCGGTGACGGCGCCATTGTGATCAAGATCGGCGGCATCGGCCCCCTGACCGGCGACACCGCGGTGTACGGCATCGCTACGCAGAACGGCGCCCAGATCGCCGTGGACGAGATCAATGCCCTGGGCGGCGACATCCAGCTGGAGTACCGCTTTGAGGACGACACCGGCGTGGCTGAGACTGCTGTTTCCGCTTACAACACGCTGAAGGACTGGGATGTGGACGTGATCTACGGCTGCACCACCACCGCTCCCTGCGTCTCTGTAGCGGCTGAAACCAATGCCGACCGCTACTTCCAGTTGACCCCCTCCGCCTCCTCCACCGACGTGACCGCCGGTAAGGACAACGTGTTCCAGATGTGCTTTACCGATCCCGGCCAGGGCGTCACCGCTGCCGACTATGTGGCGGAGAACGGCCTTGCCACCAAGGTGGGCGTGATCTACAACAACGGCGACCCCTACTCCACCGGCATTGCCCAGGGCTTTATTACCCATGCCCCGGAGGTGGGCCTGGAGATCGTGGCCGAGCAGACCTTCCCCGATGACAGCAACACCGATTTCACCGTGCAGCTCACTGCCTGCCGTGACGCCGGCGCAGAGCTGGTGTTCATGCCCATCTACTACACCCCCGCCGCTCTGATCTTGAATCAGGCCCGCACCATGGGCTATGATCCCATCTTCTTCGGCGGCGACGGCATGGACGGCATCCTGGGCATCGAGGGCTTTGACACCTCTCTGGCCGAGGGCCTGATGCTCCTGACCCCCTTCAACGCCAGCTCCACCGAGGAGGCCACTGCCAACTTCGTGGCCGAGTATGAGAGCCGCTACGGTGAGACCCCCAACCAGTTTGCCGCCGACGGCTATGACTGCATCTACGCCATCTACCAGGCCCTGCAGCAGATCGACGGGCTGGCTGACATGGACCACGAGGCTCTGTGCGATGCGCTGATCGGCGTGTTTACCTCTGCCGACTTCAGCTTTGACGGCATCACCGGTACCGGCGTGACCTGGAGCACCAGCGGCGAGGTCACCAAGGATCCTATGGTGGTTGTCGTTGATGGCGGCGTGTACGTCACCCAGTAAACCCCAGCCAAAGATTACAGAGGATAGAGCGAACCGGGAGGGCTGCCGGGATACCGGCGGCCCTCCTGTCCCCGCTCTCAGACTGATATGGCAAAAAAGACCACAACAGCTGTTGCGGTTTTTTCTGCCGTATCAGCACCGGAAAAGAAAGAGAAAGAGGTGTGTGAGTATGTCGTTTCTCAGCTACTTGATCACCGGCATCAGCCTGGGCAGCATCTACGCCATCATTGCCTTGGGTTATACGATGGTTTACGGCATTGCCAAGATGCTGAACTTTGCCCACGGAGACGTGATCATGGTGGGCGCCTATGTGTGCTTTTTCACCATGTCGGGCCTCTCCGGCTATTTGGAGCCCGGCTCCGTGGCGGCGGCGGTGGTGCCGCAGGTGGCGGGCGTGCTGCTGGCCATGGTGGTCTGCACGATCCTGGGCGTGGTGATCGAGGGGCTGGCCTATAAGCCCCTGCGGCAGGCGCCGTCCCTGGCTGTGCTGATTACCGCCATCGGCGTCAGCTGGTTTTTGCAGAACGCGGCCCAGATCATGTGGGGCGCGGCGCCGAAGAACTTTACCTCCATTGTCGGCGGCACAGTGTCCCTGGCCGACGGCGCGCTGAACATCTCCTATGTTACCATGCTGACGGTGGTCGCCTGCCTTGTGATCATGGTGGCGCTCACCACCTTTATCGGCAAGGGCAAAATGGGCAAGGCCATGCGGGCCTGCTCGGAGGATAAGGCGGCCGCCCAGCTCATGGGCATCAATGTGAACGCCACCATCTCCGTTACCTTCGCCATCGGCTCGGCCCTTGCGGCCATTGCGGGTGTGCTGATGTGCTCGGCCTATCCCACCCTGATGCCCACCACCGGTGCGCTGCCCGGCATCAAAGCGTTTACCGCCGCAGTATTCGGCGGCATCGGCTCCATCCCCGGCGCCTTCCTGGGCGGCCTGCTGCTGGGGATTATCGAGACATTCACTAAGGCCTATATTTCCACGGATTTGTCCGACGCCATTGTATTTTTGGTGCTGATCGTGGTGCTGCTGGTGAAACCGTCCGGCCTGCTTGGCAGGATCGTGCCGGAGAAAGTGTGAGGTGGGGACATGAGCGGAAAAGCAAAAACGCTGCGGATGCGGAAGACCACCGTCAATTCCTTTATCAACTACGCCATGGTCATCGTGCTCTTTGTGGTGACGCAGATCCTGATCGGGCAGGGCGCGGTCTCCAACACGATCCAGAGCATGCTGGTGCCGGTCTGCTGCTATGTGGTCATGGCGGTGAGCCTGAACCTGACTGTGGGGATCCTGGGCGAGCTGAGCCTGGGCCACGCAGGTTTCATGAGCCTCGGGGCCTTTTCCGGCATCATCACGGCCGCTGTGCTGAAGGACGCTGTAGCGTCGGAACCGCTGCGCCTTGCCATCGCCATGGTGGTGGGCGGCATCTTCGGCTGCATCGGCGGCGTGATCATCGGCCTGCCGGTGCTGCGGCTGCGGGGGGACTATCTGGCGATTGTCACCCTGGCTTTTGGCGAGATCATCAAAAATGTGATCCAGGTGCTGTATATCGGCCTGGATGAGAACGGCCTCCACTTTGCTACCAAGGAGTCCAACATGGTCATGTCTGAGGCGGGGACCTTTGTGGTCAGGGGACCCATGGGCGCCACAGGCGTGACGCGGCTGTCCAGCTTTGCGGCCGGATTCATCCTGATTCTGATTACGCTCTTTGTTGTGCAGAACCTGGTAGACAGCCGGGCGGGCCGGGCAATCCTGTCTCTGCGGGACAACCGGATCGCGGCGGAGAGCGTGGGCATCTCTGTGACGAAGTATAAGCTGATGGCGTTTGTGATCTCGGCGGTGCTGGCCGGCATGGCTGGCGCACTGTATGGGCTGAACTACTCCTCCACTGTGGCCTCCAAGTTTGATTTCAACACCTCCATTCTGGTGCTGGTGTATGTGGTGCTGGGGGGCCTGGGCAGCATCCGGGGCTCCATCATCGCCGCAGCGGTGCTGACGCTGCTGCCGGAGCTGCTGCGCAACGGCACCATCAATGAATACCGTATGCTGATCTACGCCGTCATCCTGATCCTGGTGATGCTGGTGACCAATAACCCCACCCTTCGCGGGGCGGTGGATCTGATAGCGAAGAAGATCCGGAGCATCGGGAAGAAGGAGAAGGCGGAAGGAGGGGCCCAATGAGCAAGCAGTATCCAAAGCCCAAGCTGGTGCCGGTGCCCAGCACCAATATCATCCCTGAACGGGATATCGATAAAAGCCCCATCCTGGAGTGCCGCCACTTAGGGATAGACTTTGGCGGGCTTACCGCTGTCAGCGACTTCAATATGGCCATCGGCCGCACGGAGATCGCCGGGCTCATCGGCCCCAACGGTGCGGGGAAGACCACAGTGTTCAACCTCCTGACAAAGGTGTACCAGCCTACGCGGGGCACCATCCTGCTGGATGGGCATGACACCCACTCCATGACCACCGCCCAGGTGAGCCGGGCCGGTATCGCCCGGACCTTCCAGAACATCCGCCTGTTCTCCCGGCTGAGCGTGGAGGACAATGTGAAGATCGGCCTGCACAACCAGACGGCCTATCCCATGTGGAGCGGGATTTTCCGCCTGCCCTCCTACTGGAAGAAGGAGCGGGTGGCCCACGAGATGGCGCTGGAGCTTTTGAGTATCTTTGACATGCAGGACCTGGCAGATCATCAGGCGGGCAGCCTGCCTTACGGAGCCCAGCGCCGCCTGGAGATCGTCCGTGCCCTTGCCACCGGGCCCAGCCTGCTGCTGCTGGACGAGCCTGCGGCGGGGATGAATCCCTCGGAGACGGCGGAGCTGATGGAGAACATCGTGAAGATCCGGGACACCTTCCAAATCGCCATTATGCTCATTGAACATGACATGAACCTGGTTATGGGCATTTGTGAGGGGATCTGTGTGCTCAATTTCGGCAAGATCATTGCCAAGGGAACGGCGGAGGAGATCCAGGCCAACCCTGCGGTGATCGAGGCTTATCTGGGGAAGAAGGAGGGCTGAGCCATGGCGCTACTGACAGTTGATCATATCCATGTCTATTACGGCAGCATCCATGCGGTGAAGGGCGTCTCCTTTGAGGTCAACGAGGGGGAGATCGTCACCCTCATCGGGGCCAACGGCGCGGGCAAGTCCACCGTGCTCAACACCATCTCCGGCCTGCTCCATCCCCGCAGCGGATCGGTCACCTTTGAGGGGAAGGACCTGAAGGGCGTGGCGCCCCACAAGGTAGTGGAGCACGGCCTGGCCCAGGTGCCGGAGGGGCGGCGTATCTTTTTGCAGATGACGGTGGAGGAGAACCTGGAGATGGGGGCCTTCACCCAGCCCGGCAGCACCATCGCACCGGGCATTGCCGATGTCTACCGCCGGTTCCCCCGGCTGGAGGAGCGGCGGCGGCAGATCGCCGGCACCCTCAGCGGCGGTGAGCAGCAGATGCTGGCCATGGGCCGGGCTCTGATGAGCAAGCCAAAGCTTTTGATGCTGGACGAGCCCTCCATGGGCCTGGCGCCCATCCTGGTGGAGCAGATTTTTAGTATCATCAAGGAGCTCCATGCGGCCGGCACCACCATTCTGCTGGTGGAGCAGAACGCCCGGGCGGCCCTCAGCGTGGCGGATCGGGCCTATGTGCTGGAGACGGGAAAGGTCTCCCTCAGCGGCACCGGGGCGGAGCTGATGGCCAGCGATGAGGTGCAGAAGGCGTATCTGGGCGGTTAAGGCAGCCCGTGTGCTCTTGTGAAACGACTTCCCGTTAATTAAAAGAAAGGGACCGCGCCGCATAACACCTGCGGCGCGGCCTTCTTTTATGGTTTATCCGTTTGCCTGGTGTCGAGACAAGGGGGCGGGCAGAAAAGCCCAGGTTAAAAGGAGAAACATACGGACCCTGCAATCGGCGATCACGCCCCCTTCTGCGGGGAACCGCCGGAGATGGCGGAGAGCCGCCCCGGGGAGGGGTCAGCGCTCGGCCTGCTCCCGTGCCGCGCGGATAAAGTCCCGGAACAGGGGATGGGCCCGGTTAGGGCGGCTCTTCAGCTCCGGGTGGAACTGGCAGGCGATGAACCAGGGGTGGCCAGGCAGCTCGATCAGCTCCACCAGCTGCCCGTCGGGGGAGAGGCCGGCCAGGGAGAGTCCGTGCTTTGTCAGCGTATCCCGGTAGGCGTTGTTGACCTCATAGCGGTGGCGGTGGCGCTCCTGGATATCCTGACTGCCGTAGAGTGCCGCGGCGCGGCTGCCCTCCGCCAGATGGCAGGGGTAGCTGCCGAGCCGCATGGTGCCGCCCTTGGCGGTGACGCCCTGCTGCTCCGGCATCAGGTCGATCACCGGGGCGGGGGTGGCCGGGTCCAGCTCGCTGGAGTGGGCGGCGGAAAGGCCGCAGACGTGGCGGGCAAACTCCACCACTGCCATCTGCATCCCCAGGCAGATGCCCAGGAAGGGAACTCCATTCTCCCTTGCATAGCGGATGGCGGCCAGCTTTCCGTCGATGCCCCGGCTGCCGAAGCCGCCGGGTACTAAAATGCCGCTGCAGCCGGCCAGCAGGGCGGCTGCGTTTTCCTCCGTCACGGTCTCGCTGTCGATCCAGCGGATGTCCACCTTTACTTCATTTTCAATGCCCCCATGGGTCAGCGCCTCGACCACGGAGAGGTAGGCGTCGTGGAGGGCTACATATTTCCCCACCAGGGCGATGGTGACGCCCCCCTTGGGGTGCTTGGCACGGTGGACCATGGTGGCCCACTCGGTGAGGTCCGGCGCGTGGCAGATCAGGCCCAGCCGCCGGACCACCACGTCCGCCAGCCCCTCCCGCTCCAGCATCAGCGGCACCTCATAGAGCAGGTCCGCCGTCAGGTTGGGGATGGCGTTTTCCACCGGGATGCTGCAGAACAGGGAGATCTTCTCCAGAATGTCCCGGGGCACCGGCTGGTCGCTGCGGCACATGATCACATCCGGCTGAATGCCGAGACTCAGCAGCTCCTTGGCCGAGTGCTGGGTGGGCTTGCTCTTCAGCTCGCCGGTGCCGGGAATGGAGACAATGAGAGAGACGTGAATAAACATAACATTGTGCCGCCCCCGCTCCGCCGCCACCTGGCGGATGGACTCCAGAAAGGGCTGGCTTTCGATGTCTCCCACCGTACCCCCGATTTCCACAATGGCTACGTCGGTGTCCGGGGTGTCCAGGGTGTAGATGCAGCGCTTGATCTCCCCGGTGATGTGGGGGATGATCTGCACCGTTCCGCCGAGAAAGTCCCCGGAGCGCTCCCGGCTCAGCACGGTCCAGTAGATCTTTCCGGAGGAAAAGGAGGAGTTTACCGTGAGATTTTCGTCAATAAACCGCTCATAATGGCCCAGGTCCAGATCGGTTTCCGCCCCGTCGTCGGTGACGAACACCTCCCCGTGCTGGTAGGGGGACATGGTGCCGGGATCTACATTGAGGTAGGGATCCAGCTTTTGAACCTTTACCTTCAGCCCCCTCTGCTTGAGGAGACGGCCCAGGGATGCGGCGGTGATCCCCTTGCCAAGGCCGGAAACCACACCGCCTGTAACAAAGATGTATTTGGTAGCCATTGCTGCGATCCTCCCCTGCAAATTTCATAAAAATCCACAACTCTTGGTTAAATAAAAATCTAATTCACCATTATATGCTCCTGCGCGGCCTGCGTCAAGCAGAAAGATTTTTTGCGAAAAAGAAAAAATTTATGCTTGACAATCGGCCCCTTGGTGCGTATCATGTACCCATATTGGTTTTACAATTGCCAAAAGCGATGAAGAAGACAAGTAGCTGAGGTATTCACCCACAGTGAGCGGGGGACAGTGGAAACCCCGCGGCAGAGCCTTGGTGAATAACACTTCCGAGCCTCGACCTGAACCCCCCTTGCGGGCAGTAGGGAAGACGGGATTAGCCCGTTACCGCTATAGAGCTTACAGGCGGCACAGACCGCCCTGAGCTTGAAGGTGGCCGCTTTTGGGGCGGCAAATTAGGTGGCACCGCGGATTCCGGCGATTCGTCCTAAAATTTTTGGATGAATTGTCGTCGGAAACATCCGGAGGGTGCCTTTTTTGGTTGTCCCGCTCCGGAGGAAAGCGAGGCACTATGTGCAGTATCATGGGCTATGCGGGGACGGATCTGACCCGGGAGGAGCTGCTGGCGGGGTTCCAGCGGACCAAGAGCCGGGGGCCGGATGACAGCCGGGCGCTGGATGTGCCGGGAGGCACGCTGCTGTTTCACAGGCTGGCTATTATGGGCCCTCAGCCGGAGGGGATGCAGCCCTTCACCGCCCCGGACGGCAGCGCGGTGGTGTGCAACGGGGAGCTCTACTGGTTCCGCAAGGTGAAACGTGAGCTGGAGGCCAAGGGCTATACCTTCCGCAGCGGCAGCGACTGCGAGCTGCTGCTGCCCCTCTGGCGGGAGTACGGCGAGGGAATGTTTGCCATGCTGGATGCGGAATTTGCCCTGGTCCTCTATGACGCCCCCACCGGCCAGTTCATCGCCGCCCGGGACCCCATCGGCATCCGCCCGCTGTACTATGGCTACAGCAAAAGCGGCCATATCCTTTTCGCCAGCGAGCCGAAAAACCTGGTGGGCCTGACAGCTAAGATCATGCCCTTCCCGCCGGGCTATTACTACCGGGACGGCGTGTTCCGCTGTTACCGGGACATGACCCAGGTGGACCGTGTATGCACCGACAGCCTGGACGAGATCTGCCGCAGCATCAAGGAGCTTTTGATCCAGGGCGTGGCCAAGCGGCTGGACGCCGATGTGCCGGTGGGGTTCCTCCTCTCCGGCGGGCTGGACAGCTCCCTGGTCTGCGCCATTGCCGCAAGGCTTTTGGACCGGCCCATTGAGACCTATGCCATCGGCATGCGTGCCGACGCCATTGACCTCAAGTATGCCCGCCAGGTGGCGGAGCATATCGGCAGCAACCACCATGAAATTTACATGACGGAGCAAGATGTGCTGGACGCGCTGGAGACTGTCGTGTATACTTTAGGTACCTATGATATCACCACCATCCGGGCCAGCATGGGGATGTACCTGCTGTGCAAGGCCATCCACGAGCAGAGCGACATCCGCGTGCTGCTGACCGGGGAGATCAGCGATGAGCTCTTCGGCTATAAATACACCGATTTCGCCCCCAGTCCGGCGGCCTTCCAGGCGGAGAGCGAAAAGCGGATCCGGGAGCTGCATATGTACGACGTGCTCCGGGCGGACCGGTGCATCTCCGCAAACTCCCTGGAGGCAAGGGTGCCCTTTGGCGATCTGGAGTTTGTGCAGTATGTCATGAGCATTGACCCGGCCAAGAAGATGAATGTGTATGGCAAGGGGAAATACCTCCTCCGCCGGGCCTTTGCGGGCGACTATCTGCCTCAGTCCATCCTCCAGCGGGAGAAGGCCGCCTTCTCCGACGCGGTGGGCCACAGCATGGTGGACGATCTCAAGGCATACGCTGAAACCGTCTACGGGGACGACTGGCGGCAGCGGGCTGAGCGGTACGCCTATCACGCCAAGCCCTTCACCAAGGAATCTCTCCTCTACCGGGAGATCTTTGAGAAGTACTACCCCGGTCAGGCGGAGATGGTTGTGGATTTCTGGATGCCCAACAAGAGCTGGGAGGGCTGCGATGTGGACGATCCCAGCGCCCGGGTGCTGAGCAACTACGGCGCCTCCGGCCAGTGAGCCGCCGCCGCGAGGACAGGACCGGGAGCACATGATGAAAAGATTCTGCCGCAGCCGCGGCATAAGGAGGACAGTTTGAATGAGTAAGGTCACGGAAGTTTTTGGCAGCATGGTCTTCAACGAGGAAATGATGCGGGAACGTCTCAGCGAGACGTGCTATACCGGGTGGAAGACCTGCATCGCGGAGGGAAAGTCCCTGCCGTTGAATATCGCCAACGAAATCGCCAACGCCATGAAGGCATGGGCCATTGAGAAGGGCGCTACCCACTACACCCACTGGTTCCAGCCCATGACCGGCGTCACGGCGGAAAAGCATGAAAGCTTTATCTCCCCTGTCCCCGGCGGCCGGGTGCTGATGCAGTTTTCCGGCAAGGAGCTGGTGCGGGGCGAGCCCGACGCGTCCTCCTTCCCCTCCGGCGGCCTCCGCGCCACCTTTGAGGCCCGGGGCTACACCGCCTGGGACCCCACCGCCTTTGCCTTCATCAAGGACGGCAGCCTCTGCATCCCCACGGTGTTCTGCTCCTACGGCGGCCACGCCCTGGACAAGAAGACCCCCCTCCTCCGCTCCATTGACGAGCTGGGCCGCCAGGCGGTGCGGATCATGCGCCTGTTTGGGGACACGGAGGTGAAGAAGGTCACCTGCCAGGTTGGACCGG
>CAJFPI010000083.1 GCA_904398675.1 uncultured Oscillospiraceae bacterium | reverse complement strand
CTTTTCTCATACCCTTTTTTCGCCTTCTCCTGTGCCTGCAAATTTTTCTCATTTTCCTATTGATTTTTTATTTGCAGACTTTTCTCCGAAACTGTCAACAGGCATACAGCAGGCGGAGAGTCCCCCGGACCTTCCGCCGTCTTTATCATATCACAATCCCGGCGGATTAGGCAAGGTGAAAGTCGTTCTTTTCCACGGGAAAACGCCATTCCATGCGGCAAGTGGCCCGTCCCAGCTGTGGGACGGGCCACTTGCCAAAATATATACACAGTCACACACACATCAGAATTTCAGGCGAAAAACCACATCGCCCGCCTGGATCTCATCCCCGCTGCGCAGGAGGCTTGGCATGGCTACAGAGCTGCCGTTGATAAACGTCCCGTTCTGGGACTGCAGATCCTCCAGATAGACCGCTCCGCCAGCCAAAAACACCCGGGCATGGCGGCGGGAGAGCGCCTGGCTGCGGAAGGCAATGGCACAGGTTTTATCCCGCCCAATGACCAGCTCGTCGGAGAGGCTCCGCTCCAAGCTCTTCCCCAGCAGGGTCCCCTGAAGGACCTCGATGCGGATATAGACGCCCGCCGTTCCCCCCTGTTCCCGGCGGGAGGCAGCATGTTTCCTCCGCCGCACCAGCAGGAAAATCACCAGCGCCAGCACCAGAATCCCCGCTGCAGCCGCCGCGGCCAGCAGGACCGCCGTATCGTTCGGCTGCAGGCCATCCGGATCTGGGGAAACAGCCGGCGTTTCCGGCTCCTGCGGCGGCACAGGTTCTGCCGGCTCCTCCCGAGCGGGCTGCTCTTCTGCCTCCTCGCCGGCTGGCTCATGCTCTGCGGATGCTGGGAAAACAACTTCTGTCTCCGCCCGGCACACCAATTCCCCGTTGGAGGCAAACGTCACAGAGAGTATCGCCGATCCCTCTTCTGGCACAAAGCCTGTAAGGTTAAATGACGTTACATATAATGCTCCATTTTCCTCCGACAAAGCCGTCCCCGCCTCAGCGGCGGAGATGCTGTCTCCCGCCAACCAGTGGCGTCCGCCTGAGGCCGCTGTCAGCCCGGACAGGCTGTCCAGAGCTTCGGAGTCGCTGCCAAAGCCAAGGGAGTGGAGCATCACATCCGAGCCGTTGATCCGCTCCAGCAGCTCCTCGTAGGAGACGGCGCCGTCACTGTCGTACTCCACCGCATCGCTGAGAATCACCATGCTGCGCAGCTCACTGCCCCGCCGCGGCAGGCTCTCCCAGTAGTCCAGCGCCTCCTGGATGCCGCCCAAGAGCCTGGAGCTGGTCTCTGTAAAGGAAATTTCCATTACTGTGTCCGCAACGTCCTGTGCTGGCACATCCTCCTCCACAACAGTAAAGCTCCTGCCAAAGGTAGCCAGGATGAACCTGGTATTCTCCCCGCCGCCTGCCGCCAGCGCCTTTGCAAAGGCGGCAATCTGCTCCTGATAGGCCGTCATGGAGGTGGAGGCGTCCAGGAGCAGCAGGTATGTTATTGGCGAGCCCGCCTGCCGCACCGTCTCCAGCGGTGCGGCAGCAGGAAATGTCCGATTCCCTATTTCTGCATCCGCCTTTGTGATGGGCTGGTCGTTCCCCTCCAGGGAAACATAGGTGTAGAGGGCGTCTTCGTACACAAAGGCCCGAACCAGCGTGGCGGCTGGATCTGCCGCCCGGGCCGGCAGCAGCAGCGTCAGAATCAGGGCCATCCCTATCCAAAAGCGCCTCATCCCTCTCCCTCCACAAAAACAGCGATCAGCGAAAAGTTGTCATTGCCCGGCGGCGTGCGGCGGATGTGCCGCAGCAGCATCAGCTGCACCCACCGCTCCGGCGTCTCCGCCTTGCACAGGTCCGCCTGCATCTCCTCGTTGTAGACATACTCCCAAAACCCGTCGGAGCACAGCAGAAAGGCGTTCCCCGGCGCGATGGCGGCACGGCCTGTCTCCGGCCGGCAGTTTTCACGGCCCAGCACCCGGAGCAGCCGGGAGCGGTCATCGTCGTGGTAGATATCCATATAGGAGATCTCTCCCCCCAGATACTTTCGGTAGGTGACGGAGTGGTCCTTCGTCACCTCCCTGAGCTCCCCGTCCGCAAAGCGGTAGAGGCGGGAGTCTCCGATATAGGCCCAGACGGCCTCCCCCCCGTCCAGGCGGAGGGCCACGGCTGTGGTCCGCATCTCCTCCTGCCCCGGCTGAGCCTGCCGGCGGAGGATCTCCCCATTGGCGTCCTGGAACAGCTCCAGCAGCCCCGCCTCGTCCAGTGTCTCTGCCGCAGCGCAGCCGTTCAGAATGACATCCACCGCCGTCCGGGAGGCCACCTCACCGCTCTCGTGTCCCCCCAGGCCGTCGGCCAGGACAAAGCTCCCGGCCGTCCCGTCGCACTGGACTTGAAGGCTGTCCTCGTTGTTCTCCCGGCCGCCCCGGTTGGTGTAGGCATAGTAGATCAGTCCCATAACTCACTCCAGATCCACATAGACCGTGTTGTCCACCTCGCCCAGATAGAACGAGCTCTTGGGCGGCAGTTTCACCGGCGTGTTGGGCTGGATCCGCTGCCCTCCGGCCAGGAAGGTGCCGTAGGTGGAGTTGAGGTCTGTCACCACAAAGGTGCCGTCCCGCTCGTCAAAATACACCTGGCAGTGCCGGGAGCTGACGCCGGGGGTGCCGTCCTGATAGACCACCCGGCAGACGGCGCTGTCCCGGCCCAGCTGCACCGGCTGGTGGTGGAGCTGGACCACAAGCCCCCCGTGCTGGGGCGCCATGGAGCGGATCACCGGGGAGTGTCCCGGCTGCTGGGGCGCCGGAGCGGCAGAAGGCGCCGCCTGGGCCGCCCTCTTTTTCTTTTTGCCCCGCCGGGCCAGCAGGACGATCACAAGAATCACCACCACTGCCGCAGCAGCGATCCCCGCGTAAAGGACCGCACCCTCCGGCATCGCCGCCCCGGAGGCCATGGCATAGGGGATGTTGTTCCGGTCCAGCATGGGCAGGATCTCTGCGATGCTCACGGCGTAGAAGAGGTTCTGATCCAGGTTGGAGGCCGCTGTGTTGATACCCAGCACCGCCCCGCCGGCGTCCACCAGAGGCCCGCCGGAGTTGCCGCCGCTCATGGCCGTGTCCGTCTGAATCAGCCGCCGGCCGGTGCCGCTCTCCGTCAGAAAGCGGCTGATGCTGCCGGTGGTAACAGTGGCGTCCTCCGGGCGGAAGGAATTTACCGACTGTACTGTAAGATCCGCCGCAAGGGGGTAGCCCACGGCGTAGACCTCGTCCCCCAGCATGTCCTCCTCCGGCTCCCGCAGCTGGAGAGGAACCCGTTTGTCCGTCGGCTCCTCCAGCCGCAGCACGGCGATATCCTTTTCATAGTCATAGTCTACCAGGTAGGCCTCCGCCTCGTCGTTCTGATCGAAGAGGACGTGGAGCGTGCCGCCCCCCAGGGCCTTTCCGGCGAGGATGAACTCCTCCACCACATGGCTGTTGGTGACGATGTACTCCGGGTCGCTGCCCTGGGGGCCGATAAAGAAACCGGTCCCCCGCCAGTAGTTCATGGTGCCGTCCGCATCCGGCGCGCCGGTGCGGATCATCACGATGCCGTCAAGTGTGTCCTGGTCAAATGCCGCCAGAGCCGGCGCCGACAGCGACACTGCCAGCAGCACCGTCAGGGCGATCCCAGCCAGCTTACGCATGCTTCTCATGGTTGTTGTCCCTCCTGTCCGATGTGTCATAGGCAATCAGGATGCCCGTGTAGTTGTCCTGCTCCGCGATCCCCTTCTCCAGCACCAGGGTCTCCAGCAGGCGGCAGCCCTCGTCCGGGGGAAGGGACATGGCCTCCTTCAGCTCCGCCGGGCCCAGCACGCCGCTGATGCCGTCGGAGCAGAGGAGCACCCGGTCCCCTGCCTGCAGCCGCCAGGGCCGCAGGCTCTGGTCCACCATCCGGAGATGGTCGATGCCGAGAAAGGCGGTGAGGCGGCGGGCATCCTCGTCCTCCTCCGCCCGCTCCTTTTGGATGGGCTCCCGCTCCAATTCCTGGAGATAGAGGTCATTGAGGCAGGTATGTTCCCGGTTGAGCTGAAAGACGCACTCCCCCCGCTTGAGGAAGATGGCGCTGTCTCCCACGCTGACCCAGTGGAGCTGCCCGTTTAAAATCCGCACCGCCACCACTGTAGTACCGCTCTGTCCGCCAAAGCGCTGGAAGATCCCGTCGCTGACCGCCTCGGCCCCCTCCCGCAGCTGGCGGGGGATATCCCCCTCCTCCAGCAGAGACTGGAACAGCTGGGTAAAGGAGGCCACCGCCGTCTCGCTGGCGCCTCTCCCCTCCTCCATGCCGCCCATGCCGTCCGCCACCACGGCGAAAAGGCCCTTCTCCTCCAGCTGGCGGGCGTTGGCGGCGTTTACAATGGCAAAGGAGTCCTCCTGCCGCTCCCGTCCGCCGATCCCCTGGACGTTGCCCACCTGCAGGGCGGGCCGCCGCACCGCCTCCAGGGCCGCGGTGGTCTGGCGGTCCGTCACCGGGCGGCCGCGGCGGAAGATCCGGTCAAGCATCCCCATGACTGTCCTTCTCCTCCTGTTTCCAGGTGAACCGCTCCCCGCACAGCGGGATAAAGAGCAGCTTGGTCTCCCCAAAATCGATCAGGTCATACGCCTGCAACGGCGAGGCGGCAAACACCTCCTCCCCGTTGAGGTAGACGATGTTCCGCCCGTCGCCGGGGATCAGGTTAAAGCGGTTGTTCCGGTCGCTGTAGCTGATTTTAGCGTGGTTTTCCGCGGAGATGGTCCTGTCGCCGGTGATGGTGATGTCCATCCGGTCGCTGCGGCCGATGGCGTTGATGCCGCCCCGGATGGTATAGCTCTTGCCCCGGCTGGGTCCCTCCACGCAGGCAAGCCAGCCCACCACCGGGTCAAAGCCCATCGCCTCCTGCATCATGCCCACGGTTTTCCCCGCATCCAAAACGCTGGGGCCGTGGAATTTCGGCGGCGCGGTGGGCTCGGGCGCCGCCGGGGGCGGCGGCGTCTGGGGAACGTAGCCCCTGGGGGGCATGGTCTTCTGGGGCGCCGTCACCGGAACGGCGTTCTGAGGCGCGTAGCCCCGGGGCGGCATGGTCTTGTTATCCGCCGTCACCGGCATGGCCCCCACCGGCGCCGTCCGCTGGGGGGCAGTAGTCGGGACAGGGGCCGTGGGGCCGGGGTCTGTGGTCCGCAGGGGCGCGGTGCGCCCGGCGGCGGCCACGGTGATCTGCTGGTTGGTATTGCAGTAGGGGCAGGTGGGATATTTTTCCGGGTCGTAGAGATGCCCCCGCCCGCATTCAATCTGTGCCATCTGTAAAAACCTCCTTGCATCAATAGATATCCAGGCTGGGGACGTGGGCCACCGGGGAGGTGTCGATGCCCTCGGCGGTGTTGCTGACGGTGAGCTCCGTCAGATTCGTCAGGCCCCGCAGGGGCTCCAGGCTCCGGACGGGGTTTTGGTAGTTGCCCAGGTACAGCCGCAGCGTCCTGAGCTCCGTCAGGCCGCTCAGGGGGGTGATGTCGTTGCCCGGCACGTTGCAGTTGAGGTCCAGCTCCGTCAGCTCCGTCAGCCCCGCCAGCGGGGCCAGGGAGATGCCCGCCTCGTCGTAGTCGTAGTTCCCGCTGTAGTTCAGCGTCTTGAGCCCCGTCAGGCCGCTGAGGGGGGCGAGGCTCTCCACCCTGCCGTAGAGCTGCAGCTCCTGGAGGCCGGTGAGGCCGGCAAGGCCGCTGATGTCCGTGGTGACGCCCCGGTCGTAGTCGGCGTTGGGCAGGCGCAGGGTCTGGAGGCTGGTGAGGCCGGACAGGGGATCTACGTTCGTCAGTGCCGCGTCAGACCCGTAGAGGGTCAGGTCCCGCAGCCCCGTCATCCCCTCCACCCCCGTGAGGCTCTCCAGCCCGTCGACCCCGATGTTCAGGGTCTGCAGCTTGGTGAGGCCGCTGAGGTCGGAGAGGTCGGTGACGCGGATGGTGCTGCCGCTGGAGATGTACAGCTCCCTGAGCTCCGTCATGCCGGAGAGAAAGCTCAGGTCCGCCGTGTAGAAGTCCCCGTAGAGGTTCAGGTTCGTCAGCTTTGTCAGCCCCGCCAGGGGGCTCAGGTCCCTCACGTTCCCCATGGACAGCTGCAGCTCCGTCAGCTCCGTCAGCCCCGCCAGGGCACTGATGTCCTCCAGGGGGTAGTAGTTGTTGCTGCTGTTGGTGTAGAGCCGCAGAGACCGGAGCTTCGTCAGCCCCTCCAGGCCCTCTAGGCTCTCCGTGCTGACGTTCAGATCCAGCTCCTGGAGGTTGGTGAGGCCCGCCAGGGGCGTCAGATCCGTGGCCCCCTGGCCGGTGTTGCTGCCGCTCTGGTAGAGGTTCAGCCGCGTCAGCTTGGTCTTCCCTTCAAAGGGGGATAGGTCCAGCGTCTCGCAGCTCACCTGGATGCTGACCTCCTCCAGGCCGTCCATCCCCGCCATGAAGGAGAGATCGGTGATGCCGCCGCCGGAGCCGTTGGTGTAGATGTTCTTCACATTGGTCAGGCCGGACAGGACGCTCAGGTCCGTCTCTTCCGTGGTGCTGATCTCCAGATACTCCATCTTGGTCCACCCGGCCATGAAGGAGAGGTCCTCCACCGGGCAGCCGTAGTAGTTGAACTCCTCCATGTTGGTCAGGCCCGCCAGGGGGCTGAGGTCGGTGAGCTCCGGGTTCTCCCGCAGGTCGATGTACTCCAGGCTGGTGATGCCGGCCAGGGGGGAGACGTCGGTGATGTCGTTGCCCTGGAGGCGCAGATCCGCCAGCAGCGTCAGGTCCTGCAGGGGCGTCAGGTCGGTGATGTCGTTGCCGCTGAGGTTCAGCCGCGTCAAATTCACCATGTACCGCAGGTCCTGGATGTCCCCGTCCGTGAGCCCCATGTTCTCCAGCTCCAGCTGCCGCTCCGTGGTGGAGTAGGTCTGGCCGGCGATGGTGATGGAGTCCACCGGCGAGGGCAGCAGGGGCCGGTCGTCCCCCCCGCCGCCGCCTCCGCCGGTGAGGAAGAGGCTCAGCGCCAGCACCAGCACCACCACGATCCCCGCAGCCGCGCCGCCGTAGAGCAGGGGCCTTTTCTTGAAACCCTCCGCCAGCCGCTCCACGCCGGTGGGGGGCGGGGGCGGCGCCGCGCCGGGCACCTCCACCACCTGCCGACTCTCAATGGCGTCCAGAAACTCCTGGGCGTTTTGGAACCGGTCCTCCGGCTGGACGGCCAGTCCCTTTAAAATGGCCTTATCCAGATACTCCGGGATCTCAATGCCGCACTGGGAGATGGGCACCAGCTCGTCGTGGTCCAGGCGCTCCAGGCTCTCCGGCGGGAGAAAGCCGGTGATAGCCGCGTAGAAACAGGCGGCGCAGGAGTACACGTCCGTATAGGGCCCCTGGCGGCTGCGGCGGATGTACTGCTCCTTGGGGGCGTAGCCCACCTTCAAAATCACGTCCAGGCTCTTGGACTTGTCCCCGATGGAGTAGCGGGCGGAGCCGAAGTCCAGGAGCTTGACCAGGCCGTCCTTGGTGATATAGATGTTGTCCGGGGTCACATCCCGGTGGATGAACCCCTCCTGGTGTACCGCCGTCAGGGCCCGCAGCACCGGGATCATCACATTCAGGGCATCCTCCACGCTGACTTTTCCGCCGTGGTTGGCGATATAGGTTTTGAAGGAGATGCCCTCAATGTAATCCATAACAAAGTAGGACGTCTCATTCTGGTCAAAATAGCTGGTGACGGCGGCGATGTTGGGGTTGCCGATGAACTTGGCCAGGGTGTGGGCCTCCTCCTGGAACCGCTCGGCGCCGTAGGCAAAGTTTTCGCTCTTGTCCTCCGCTACAACGGAGACGGTGGTGCCCATGCGGGTAGCGATCTCGCTGGGCATGAACTCCTTGATGGCCACCTTGGCCCCCAGCTGGGTGTCATAGGCCAGATAGGTGATGCCGAAACCGCCCTGGCCCAGCACACGCCCGATGATATACCGGCCGTCCAGCACCGTCCCAGCCTGGAGGGCGATGGGGTATTTCCGCTGGTTTTCCTGGAGGTCAAAGCCGCAGTAGGGGCAGGGACCCTCCCCGCTCTCCAGCTCCCGGAAACAGTTATAGCAGAGATGCTGCTTGGATGTTATGGTTGGCATAGTGTGTCTCTCCTGTTTCAGTTGTCCGGCGGCGGAGCGGGAGACGCCCCGCCCCGCCGTCTTGTCCTAAAGGCCCAGGAGCTGCTTTTTCTTCTCGTCGTACTCCTCCTGGGTGATGGCGCCCATGTCCAGCAGCTCCTTGAACTTCTTCAGCTCCTCCGCCGTGTCGGGCCGTCCCCCCTGCCAGGGCTGCTGCGGCGGCGCATAAGGCCCCCGGGGCGGCTGGTAGGAGGCAGGGGCATAGGGGTAGGGCGGCGTTCCGGGCCGGACGGAGGAGCCGAGTCCTCCCGCGGGGGGCGGCGGATAGGCCCCCTGGGCCGGAGGCGTCTGGCCCACCGGTTTCCCGTTGGGGTAGACGCACCACACGGCGGTCCCAAACAGGCCGGCGGCCAGCGCCGCGTACACCAGGAACACCACGAACAGCACCACCAGCAGCAGCGGCAGGGCATTCAGGTAGTAGTAGCCCAGATATCTCTCCGCAAAGCCGGGCCGCAGGACGCTGAAGACCATGAAAACAAAGCTGACCGCAGCCAGGATCACGGGGACCAGCCGCAGCTTTTGGGCCTTCTCCTTCCTTAAAGCAACGATGCCCGCAAAGAGGTAGGCCGCCGCGTACAGCACCCCCTGGTACCAGGGGTAGAGAAACCAGCAAAAGACGCCGGTGAATCCCCCCGTGACGGTAGTGCAGAACATCTTGTTGAGGATGTTGACCCCCGGCAGGGCCCGGGAGAAGTATACCCGGAACCAGGGGTCCGGCACAGCGGCTCCCAGTGCCATCACCGCGAGAGCCAGGAACCCCGCAAACAGCCAGACGCCCCGCCGCCTCGCCAGCAGCACGATACCCAGGTAGATATAGACTGCCATCGGCAGCAGCTTGATAAAGATATTTTCCGCCTCCGCCAAGTCGTCGGGAAGGGCATACGCCTCCGAACCCAGCAGCACCGGCAGGCAGCTGACGGCCAGCAGCAGGAAACAGATCCCCGCCAGGAGATTGCCCTTCGGCTTTTGCGTTGTCATCTCTTCTCCCCCCTTGTCCGGTCAGATGCCCAGCAGCTGCTTTTTCTTGGCGTCAAACTCCTCCTGGGTGATCACGCCGCTGTCCAGCAGCTGCTTGTACTTCTGCAGCTCCTCCGCCGCGTCCACCTGTTGAGGGGCATTCCCCTGCCGGGACATGTAGGTCCCCTGGGGCTGCTGGGGATAGGGCGGGGTGCGGCCCGCCTGGGGAGGCTGATAGGAGGCCGGCATATGGGGGTAGGGCGGCGGAGCGGGCCGTCCGCTGGTGTTCACCGGCCCTCCCGGAATGGACGGGGGCGGGGCGTAAGGTCCCTGCTGGCCCGGGTAGTTCCGCTGGGCGTTCTTGTCCGGCAGCAGCAGGGAGTGGATCAGGGCAACGATAAAGAGCATCCAGCCATAAAACCACCAGAGCCCAAAGCTATAGCCCTTGTTTTTGGCGATGGTGGCGGGGATGAACCCCAGCCCCGCCGCAATCACCAGAACAACGATGCAGTAGATCAGGACTCCGATGCCAAACGCGTCATAGCTTGAATACATATTTCTTCCTCCCTTTTATTTTATAATACCACTTTACCATTTCCCGCCGCGGCGCGCAAGCAAAAGCGGGCCGCCGCCGGGAAAAAAGGCGTCCGCCGCCGGGGCGCCTTACAGCCCCAAAAGCTGCTTTTTCTTCTCGTCGTACTCCTCCTGGGTAATGGCGCCCATGTCCAAAAGCTCCTTGAACTTCTTCAGCTCCTCCGCCGCGTCGGGCCGTCCCCCCTGCTGGGGCGTGGCGCCCTGCTGGGGGACAGTCCCCTGCCAGGACTGCTGAAGCCGCTGCTGGTAGGGCGGAGCATAGGGCGGCGTATGGGACTGCTGCCCATTCTGCTGATAGGGCTGCTGCGGGGCAGGCCCCTGCTGATAATTTGGCTGCTGATAAGTAGGCTGCTGATAACCCGGCTGATAGCCCTGGGGCTGGCCGCCGCGCTGGATCTCCGCGATCTTGTTGATCTTGTCCTGCATGATGATGGGGGCCACAATGCCCAGAACGATGGCAAGGATCAGGCAGAGCATGGCGCTGTCGCCGGCCTGGCCGTTGGCCGCGGACAGCTTGTCGATGCGCTGGGCGCTCTGATAGACCCAGTAGATGGAGTAGAAGGGGATGAACATGCACAGGAGGAGCTTTGTCGCCGGGTTGCGCTCCTCCTCGCCGGGGACGCAGTTGAGCACAGCGGTGGTACGGTAGATCCACACCAGATACCAGATGCCGCAGGTGACGAACAGCAGCACCACATGCATGGCCATGCTGATGAAGGCGCTCTCCGGCAGGACGCCGGCGCCGCCGGCATAGGCGCTCTGGTAGGGCTGGGGCGCGGGGGCCGCCGGACCGCCCTGGGTGTAGCCGGGGACGGGGCCGGCGTAGTTATAGCCCGCGCCGGCGTAGCCGCCGGGGGCCTGGGCCGGGACCTTCCGGGGATGGCCGTTGGGGAAGACGCACCAGTCGGCGGCAAAGTACAGCCCAGCGATCAGGATTACATGGACCGCAAGGACCAGCACCAGACGGAAAATCACGCCGAAGAAGGAGAGATCAAAGGTGTAGTAAAAAAAACCGAACCACATGAGCAGGATATGGAAAAACAGGATCACAAAGCTGGCCAGGAGGCAGGCCGGGGGCACAAAGCGGAGTTTCCGCCCCTTCTCCCCCTGGAGGGCCGCCACCGCCGCGCAGCCGTAGCCGGCGGCGTACATGATCACATGGAACCAGTTGAAAAAGCTCAGGTACCCGCCGCCGAAGTACAGGAGGGACGCCGCCACGGGGCCGGGCATGGCCCGCCTGCATCCGAGGATCCACATTATCATATCATATTCGTACCTTCGTGTGAAATAATCCAGCGGCAGAAAATTGGACAGGGTGAGAACGGCCAGGACAAGGAAACCGATGGCCGGGAGGACGCCCCGCTTGCCCAGAAAGAGCACCACGGCCAGGTAGATGTACGCCGCCAGGCACAGAAGTCCTGACATGGAGAACAGGCCGTAGGCCGGCTTGAAGAGGCTGATGAGGGCGATGAGGGCGAAGGCCGCGCCGGCGATCTGATGGCCGGGCAGGGATTTGGACGTTTGATTCATGTTCTTCTCTTCTCTTCTCCTTTCTGCCCCGCCGGGCGGGGCGCGCCGTGGGAAACGGATCAGGACAGGGTCTTTTCGTTTTCCGCAAAGAGCTTGTCGTTGATGCCGTCCAGATCGATCTGGTGCAGGATGCCGTGGATAATGATGGCATCCCGCCGGATCCTGGGATAAAGCTGGGCGTAGGACGCCTGCTGCAGCAGGCGCTGGGTGTCCTCCAGAGCGGCCCCCATGCCGACGCACAGGCACAGAAGACGGTCGCGGGAGGGATTTCGACGGCCGGAAAAGACCTGGTGGAGATACACCTCGCTCATGCCCGCCCGCCGGGCCAGCTCCGCCTTGGTGAGCTCCTGCCTGGCAAACATGGCACTGAGCAGCCCGGCAATGTCCTGGTCGCAAAACAGCGCCTGGTTACCCTTCAGATAGGCGTCGATGTCCGAGGGTCCCATCAGCTCCTCGCTGAGATCGCTTGTCGATTTCTCTTTCAATCTTTTGCACCCCCTTTACTTTAAAAAGAAAATGGTTTACAATCAATTTACAACACTTTATCCGGGAAAACAATATGCTCGCTGCATAGTGTTCCCATTATGGAGGGGTCGCTATTTACGCATGGCTTAAAAACGCACTGCATGAGGAATTTGACCACGTCCGCCTTTTGAAGGAGAGCAGCCGCGGCAGCGTACATCTCATAAAGCACAGAGCCACAGGCCAGAAGATCATCCTGCGGCAGTTTTTCGGAAATGCGGAGGTTTATCACAAGCTGCTGCACTACACCTGCCCCAATCTGCCCAAAATACTGGAGGTCGCTACAGAGGGGGAGAAAAACCTGGTTCTGGAGGAGTATATTCAGGGGGATACCCTGGGATTTCTTCTGCAGGACGCTCTTTTTTCCCCGGAGGAGACGCGGCGGATCGTCACCCAGCTGTGCCGGGCGCTGTGGGTTCTCCACTCCATGGCCGCCGTCCACCGGGACATCAAGCCGGAAAACGTGATCCTCCGGGGCAGCGACGCCATCCTCATCGACTTTGACGCCGCCCGGCTCTACAAGGAGGAAAACGAAAACGACACCCAGATCCTGGGCACCACCGGCTTTGCCGCCCCGGAGCAGTACGGCCTGTCCCAGTCCGACACCCGGACGGACATCTACTCCCTGGGCATCCTTATCAACGTGATGCTCACCGGGGAACACCCCTCACGAAAGCCGGCGGGCGGGCATCTGGGACGGGTGGTGGAGCGGTGTACCCGGGTAAGTCCGGCAAAGCGGTATAAAAACGTCCTGCGGCTGATGGAGGCGCTTTGATATGGCAGAAAAACAGAATGGACAGCAGGCATGCCCTCACTGCGGCGCTCTTTTGCCGGAGGGGGCCTCTTTCTGCACCCACTGCGCCCGGAGCGTCAACCAGCGGCAGAATGTTTCGCCGCCATCGGTACGATGGCGGAAGGCCCTGCGCAGGGCCTTCCCGGTGCT
>CAJFPI010000082.1 GCA_904398675.1 uncultured Oscillospiraceae bacterium | reverse complement strand
TGTTCTCCCGCGCCGCCAGCAGCGCCGCCTTGGCCTCCAGCAGATCGGACATGGTCTCAATCAAAATCAGGTCAGCCCCGGCCGCCTTCCCTGCCCGGACCTGCTGGGCAAAGTACTCATAGGCCTCCCCGAAGGCCATGGGCCCCAGGGGCTGCAGCATGGCCCCCAGGGGGCCGATGTCCTGGGCCACCAACCTGGCCCCGGCCTCCCGCGCCAGGCGGATGGCCGACACGATATAGGGGGCGGGATCGCAGCCCATCTTCAGACGGCTGGCGCCGAAGGTATTTGTGGTGATGATATCCGCCCCGGCGGCGACATAGGCGGCGTGGACGTCCCGCACCACCTCCGGATGGGTCAGGTTGAGCCGCTCCGGGCTCTCTCCCGTCCGGAGACCCCGCTCCTGGAGCATGGTCCCCATGCCGCCGTCCAGGAGATAGAACCGGGAGCCGTCCAGCGTCAGCTCCTCCCCGGCGGCGGGGGCGGAAATGCGGTAGACGATGTGGGGCATGTCCATATGATAGTAGTGTTTCAGCTGCGTCCCCACCGGCTCCATCCCCAGGCGGCCCGCCACCGCCTGGGAGGGCTGGTTGCTGTCCCGGATAATGGCATACACCGCCGGAAAGTGCAGGGTGTCGAAGGCGTAGTCCCGGGCGGCCTTGGCGGCCTCGGTGGCATACCCCCTGCCCCAGCGGTCCCGGCGGAAAAGATAGCCCACCTCGGGAACGGGGCGGCCGTCCCAGTCCTGCATGGTGATGCCGCACTGGCCCACCAGCTTGCCGGTGGACCGCTCGTGGACGGCCCAGAGTCCAAAGCCCCATGTGCGGTAGCGCTCCATCTGCCGCGCCATCCACTCCTCCACCTCTTCCTGGGAAAAGGCGTGCTCATAGGCATACATCACCACCGGGTCCTGCAGGATCTCCGCGATCCCGGCCCGGTCCTCCCACGTCATCTCCCGGAGCGTCAAGCGCTCTGTCACCAGCATCATTGCTGCCGCCTCCTTTTCTCTGTCTCATTTGCCGTCCCATCGTACCATAAATCCAGCGCCGGAACAAGCCCCTTTCCCGGGTATGGGATCTTCCGCATAGGACTTATGCGCTTTATACCACAGGCATTCAAGCAAAAGCTCCCATAAAGCCTTTGTCTACGCGGCCTCTCTGCCTCCACGCGGCAAAATCCTCTGCGCTTCATATCAGGCGCAGCCCCCTGATGTCCCTGCACAAAAGGGGCGGCGGACAATCGCGCCTGTCCGCCGCCCCTTTTTCATTTCCCGGAGGGAAATCCACCCAATATTATGTAAGCATTCCTCATTGTCTTCTCTGCATCCACGCTGCAAGGCAGCCGCAGCGCCCTCACGCCCGGGGATGGGCCTTCTGATAGACGTCCTTCAGCTTTTGTTTCACCATGTGGGAATAGATCTGCGTGGAGGAGATATCCGCATGGCCCAGCATCTCCTGGATGGAGCGGAGATCCGCCCCGTTTTCCAGCAAATGGGCCGCGAAGGAGTGGCGCAGGGTGTGGGGAGTGATGTCCTTATCGATCTGCGCCTTCTCCTGGTAGTACTTGATGATCTTCCAGAACCCCTGCCGGCTCATCCGCTCCCCGTTCATGTTCACAAACAGGGCTTCCTCGTCGCTGCTCAAAATCAGCTGGGGGCGAATATCACGGACATAGTCCTGCAGAGCCTTGATGGCGGTATTGTAGAGAGGGATGATCCGCTCCTTGCCCCGGCTGGCGCACCGGAGAACGCCGGCGCTGAAGTTCACGTCGTCCAGGTTCAGGGCGATCAGCTCGCTGACCCGGATGCCGGTGGCGTAGAGCAGCTCCAGCATGGCGTGGTCACGGTATCCCTTGGCGTCCACACACTGGGGCTGCTCCAAAAAGAGCTCCACCTCCTTGCCGGTGAGGATCTGGGGATACTTCCGCTCCGCCCGCACCGGCGCCACCCCCTTGGCGGGGTTGACGCGCACAGCGCCTGTGGAGAGCAAATATGTATAAAAGGACTTCAGCGACGCCACGCCCCTCGCCACGCTGGCGGCGGATTTTCCCTTTCCCGCCATGTAGCTGAGGTAGCCCTCCACATGGCTCTGCCTGCACTTTGTCAGCGTCGTCTCGGCCACTGTCCGAAGGTAGGCGTCAAACTGCCGGACATCCCGCAGATAGGAGGAGACTGTGTTCTCTGAGGCGTGTTTCTCCTCCCGCAGATAGGCGCCGTATTCTCCAATATAATCCGTCAAACAACTGCTCCCCCTCTCCGGTTTCTCCTATGCAATCCCCTGCAGGGCAAGGTGAAACAGGGGCGGCGTGAGATACATCTCACAGCACACGCCCGCAATCAGCCACACAACACAAACAAGCAGACGGTAAAAATAGGCGGCGTCCCGCGGTGCCGGTGCACAGCGCTTTCCCCTGGTGGCCGCCGCCAATGTGGAGGAGGCCGCCCAGGCGTGGGAGGCGATCCACAGAAAACAGGGCAGCGTGAAAAGAAAACGGAGCCCCAGCGCGGCCAGGGCCAGCACAATGCCGTAGCGCCCATAGACCTGCACAAAGCAGCAGACGGCAAACATGGCCGTAAAGCCATAGACCGCGGACAGCGCCGGCAGCGCCAACGCACCAATAGCCGTAAACCCCAGCAGAAACGCCGCGGCTGCATAGCCGAAATAAAGACGCAGAACCGACAGCAGCGACAGCACCGCCTCGCCCCCCTGGGCATACAGCTCACAGTAGCCGGAGAGATACTCCGACAGCGACAGCGAGCTGCTGTCATAGCAGTGCCCGGCATAGAGCGAGCCGCACAGCATCCCGGCGGCAAACAGCACCGCCAGCGCAAATGTTTGAACGGCCGCCGTCTGCGGCGGCCTGACACGGACCTGCCGAACAAAAGAACGCCACGCCAACTGTCATCACCTCAAGGTCATCCTATGAGGCCGGGCCAGAGATTAGAAGTCCTTGTCCAACAGTTCCCTTACCTTTAATACTATAGGTCAAATTTTCCGATTTCGCAAGGGGTTGCGGCAAAGTTTCAGGATTTCAGCAGTTATGACAAAATCTTATGTAAACAACATTATGTTAACTCAAACAACACGGGCGAATTTCAAGCAAATGTTCCACGTCTTTGGCGTATATCTGGTGGGGAAACTTTCCGCCTCCCACCAGATCTTGACATTCTCCACTGCAGGCAAAAAAAGCCCTGTTTTGCAGGGGCCTTTCCCCACTCAAATGCTGTATTGCCCATTTTTGTGACTTTTGACAAATTCTTCCTGCCCTTCTCCCCCACCGGGGCACTCGCTTTATCCCCACGTTTTTATGTAACCGCTCACCTGCGCCGTGCCGCTGCGCGCTTTTTCCGCTTATTTCCACCGCCAAGGCAGGCGGCTGCAAGCCCTCCCAGCAGTGCCGCTAAAAGGATCCAGGGCAGATGCCGGAGCTGTCCGCCCCGCTCCGCTCCAGCAAAGGACAGCAGCAGCACGGCGGCTGCGAAGAGCCCTGCTGTTCCCAGACCGAGGGCCAGCCGTCCGCTATGCTCCCTCCTGCCCAGCACTGTCACAGACAAGAGGACCGCTATTCCTGCCGCAGCATAAACCAGCAGCGGAGCGTTTCCCTCCCCCACCACCTCCCTGGACACCAGCAGCGCATTGACCAGCTGCAGCAGCAGGTACACCGTCAATGCTGCCGGCGCCGTGAGGCACAGCGCCGGCAGCCCCAGCTTTTTTTCCTTTTTTCCCATTGCCTTAAAAACCTCCCATCTGTTTTCTGTTTCCACTATCGTACCTTATGGGCGGACTTTTCAGATTATGCGGGGCGCGGCAAAAAAGGCACGGGATGCATGCATCCCGTGCCTTTGATCTTCTATATGGAAAGGGGGATCCGGCTTACTTCTCCCAGGGCTCCTTGTCCTCCTTGGCCTTGGCGTCTTCCTTGGACTTCAGCTCCTTGGTCTCCTCCGGCTCTTTCTCGTCCTTGTCCTTCTTCTCCTTCTTCTGGGGCTCCGGCATGTCGGAGGTCTGGACGCCGGTGGTGGAAACCGCCCACTTGGTCAGCTCCATGCGGACCCGGTCCTCGCTGGTCTCAATGATGATGGTGTTCTCATTGACCATGACGATCTTTCCCACGATGCCGCCGATGCTGGTGATCATATCGCCCTTCTTCAGGGAGTTGCGCAGCTCCTGGGCCTGTTTCTTCCGTTTCTGCTCCGGGCGGATCATCAGGAAGTAGACGATGGCCACCATCAAAAGAATCATAATAATGCTGGAAAACTCTGCAGGCATAGCGTTCTTCTCCTTTGTGTGAATGCGCTCCGCCCTGGGGCTGGATACGCGTTATATTTTATTATACCGGAGGATACAGGTTTTGGCAAGTCCTAAATTTTCGCCTCCAGCCGGGGGAGATACTCCTGGCGGAACGCCTCGAACACCCCTTGGTCCAGCGCCTCCCGGATCCGCTCCATCAGGCTGTTGTAAAAGTAGAGGTTGTGGGCCACCGCCAGGCGCATGGCCAGCATCTCCCCCGCCGCGAACAGGTGGCGGAGATAGGCCCGGCTGTACCGCCGGCACACCGGGCAGCCGCAGTCCGGGTCAATGGGCCGGGTGTCCAGCTTATACTTCTCATTTTTGATGTTGAGGCTGCCGCTCCAGGTGAAGAGCCGGCCGTGGCGGGCGTTGCGGGCGGGCATGACGCAGTCGAAGAAATCCACCCCCCGGGCCACGGCCTCCAGGATGTTCCCCGGCGTCCCCACTCCCATGAGGTACCGGGGTTTCTCCTCCGGCATGTGGGGCTCCACCTGCTCGATGATGTGGTACATCACCTCCGCCGGCTCCCCCACCGCAAGGCCGCCGATGGCGTAGCCGTCGCAGTCCAGCTTGGCGATCTCCTGCATATGCCAGACCCGCAGGTCATCGTAGGTCCCCCCCTGGTTGATGCCGAAGAGCATCTGGCGGGGATTGACACAGTCGGGCAGGGCGCCCAGCCGGTCGTGCTCAGCCCTGCACCGCCGGAGCCACCGCAGCGTCCGCTCACAGGAGGTCTTCACATACTCGTAGGGCGCCGGGTTTTCAATGCACTCGTCAAAGGCCATGGCAATGTCGCTGCCCAGGTTGGACTGAATCTGCATGGACTCCTCCGGCCCCATGAAGATCTTCCGTCCGTCGATGTGGGAGGAGAAATGGACCCCCTCCTCCTTGATCTTCCGCAGGGAGGCCAGGGAGAACACCTGGAACCCGCCGGAATCGGTGAGGATGGGACCGTCCCAGCGCATCATCTGATGGAGCCCCCCCAGGGCCTTCACCACGTCATCCCCCGGCCGCAGGTGGAGGTGATAGGTGTTGCACAGGGCGATCTGGCAGCGGACCGTCTCCAGGTCCACGGCGGAGAGCCCCCCCTTTATAGCGGCCTGGGTGGCCACATTCATAAAAACCGGCGTCTGCACCTGGCCGCCGTGGGCACAGGAAAAACGGCCGCGCCGGGCGCGGCCCTCCCTCTTGATGACTTCAAACATATCTCTTCTCCTACTGTGTCTGATTCAGCGCCGCAAAATACCGGCGCAGCGCCTCCTTGCGCGCCCGGGACAGAAGGCTCTTCCGGATCCCCTCCACCGCCCCGGCCAGGGCCTCCAGCTCGTGGAGGCAGGCGTCGGGCTTGGCGGAGGCGCGGATGCGGCAGAAGGCCTCCTCCGCCCCAACCGCCCGCAGCTGCTCCGCCGTCTCGATCCCGGCGGCGCGGAGGTGTCCCTCCAGAACCGGCCCGATGTTGGGCAGCTCACTGGTCCGCATCCTTCTCCTCCTGCTCTTCCTTGTCCTGCTCCAGCGCCTCCCCGGCGTCCTCCTCCGCCTTTTCCGGGTGGAGGGCGGGATCCTCCCGGAGCATCCCGTCGTAGTAGCCGGGGTGGGTCTTGTCGCGGTGGTCCAGCCACGCGGCGATCCGGGGCGTGAGATACAGCGCCGCGCCACCGATGCCGAGAAACAGCACCAGGATAGCCAGGACCACCACGATATCATTGTCAGCGTACTGCTGCAGCCATTGGATCATTCCCTGCCCCCCTTACAAGATCAGCATGGCGTCGCCAAAGCTGAAGAAACGGTAGCGCTGGCGCACCGCCTCCTCATAGGCCGCCAGCACATGCTCCCGCCCCGCCAGGGCGGAAACCAGCATGATGAGGGTACTCTCCGGCAGGTGGAAATTGGTGATGAGCCCGTCCATCACTTTAAAGCGGTAGCCGGGGTAGATGAAGATCTTCGTCCAGCCGGCCTTCGGCTCCATATGGCCGTCCTCCGCCGCCCAGCTCTCGATGGTGCGGCAGGAGGTGGTCCCCACGCAGATCACCCGGCCGCCGGATGCCTTGGTGCGGTTGATCAGGTCCGCCGTCTCCCGGGGAATGACACAGTACTCGCTGTGCATATCATGGTCTGTAATGTCTTCTTCCTTGACAGGGCGGAAGGTGCCGAGGCCCACATGCAGCGTCACATATCCGATAGACACGCCCATCCTCCGAACCGTTTCCATCAGCTCTTTTGTAAAATGGAGCCCCGCCGTGGGGGCCGCCGCGCTGCCGGTGACACGGGAGTAGACGGTCTGATACCGCTCCGCGTCCTGCAGCTCCGCCTTGATATAGGGAGGCAGTGGCATTTTCCCCAGCCGCTCCAGAACCTCCAGAAAAATCCCCTGGTAGTCAAAGCGCACCAGCCGGTTACCCCCCTCCACCTCGTCCACGATCTCAGCGGTGAGCTCCCCATCGCCAAAGGAGACCCTCGCCCCCTTTTTCAGCTTTTTCCCCGGGCGCACCAGACACTCCCACACCTTGTCCCCCCTGTCGATCAGCAGCAGCACCTCGCAGGCGCCGCCGCCGGGGAACCGATGGCCCAAAAGCCGGGCTGGGAGCACCCGGGAATCGTTTAAAATGAGGCAGTCGCCGGGGCGGAGCAGCTCCGGCAGATCGTAGAAGTGGCGGTGGGACCACGCCCCCGTCACCTTGTCCAGCGTCAGCAGACGGGAGGCATCCCGCCGCTCCAGAGGCGTCTGGGCAATCAGCTCCTCCGGCAGGTCAAAATAGAAATCCCTTGTTTTCAATGGTATCAAACCGCCCTCTCAATGGTTACATCGGTGTAGTAAAAGTGGAGAATCTCCTCATAGCCGTATCCCAGCTCCGCCATGGCCTTGGCGCCGTACTGGCTCATGCCCACGTTGTGTCCGCTGCCGGCGCCGGTGATGGTAAAGACGCCGGCGCTGCCGCCGGTACCGGCTCCTCCCCCGCTCGGCTGGAGCTGCTGCAGGCCGCTGCCGGTCATCACATAGGTCTCGCCGCCGCTGTAGGCGGAGATGGTGCCGCCGCCGGAGATCACATAGTTGCCCCCCACCTCGCTGATCACGGCGCCGTCGCCGTTGACGGGGTATCCTCCCCCGCCGCCGCTGCCGCCGGAGATGGTGTAGCGCTGGCTGCGGACGCTCTTGCCGCTGATGACGCCATTCCAGATGGTGCGGCAGGTCTCACCTGTGACGGTGACGGTTCCGGTGCTGCCCACAAAGGTCACTGCCGCCACGTTCCCCACATCTGTGGTGGAAGACACATACACATCCCGCACCGTCCCCACGGAGCGGCCCTTGCTGGCAAGGATCTGGCTGAGCTCCCGAGCGGTAAAGGCGACGGAATACTGATAGCTGGGAATGGAGATGGCGGACTCATAGGGATCGATCTTCCCCTGGAGATACCCCACGTCGCTGCCCCACACATTTTTGGCCGACTCGCTGGCGCCGCCGTTGGAGGCGGAATAGACCGCCTCGATCAGCTGCCCGTTGTAATAGAGGCACAGCCCGGCAGTCTCCTCCGCCGCCCGGTCGCTGAGGGCCGTGGCGCTGCCCACGCCGTAGTACACCTGGCAGTCGGTGCCGTTGCAGACGTCAAACCCGTCCCCCCGGTGCCATGTGGCCCGGAGGGCATAGGTCCTGGCGCAGACGGCCTGGGCCTTCAGCGCCTCCAGAGACCAGCTGGGGCTCATTTCATAGGGCACCACGCCCTTCACATAGTCCTCCAGGGGCAGGACGTTGATGACCGAGAGATTCCCCCCGGTGGTGCGGGGATACTCAAAGCCGCCGTAGTAGCGGTAGCCCTTGAACCACGTCACCGTGGGCGACGCCCCCACAGGCATCACGCCCAGGCTGATGGCACCAGAACAGTCAAACTCGAATAGGATGGTCTGGGTGCCGGTGACAGTGATGGTGACAGCGGTCCCGGTGGGGCCAGCCGCATCCGCGGAAAAGGCGTGCTGCCCGCCAGCGCTGTCCCGCCAGGTAGTCCCTACATATAATGCCGCTCTGGCGGCCGCGTCCGCCCGGGTCATGAAGTGGCCGATGCGCAGGCGGTAGGTCCCGTTGATATAGGCGGGAAAGGCCCCCTCGAACTGCCCCGCCGCATAGGATACCTCCTCCCAGCTGGAGAAGGACTCCGACAGCTGGATGTGGTAACCGCCGATGGCGGCGCCGCTGCCGGAGGGGGAATAGGTCCCGTCGGCGGCGATATAAACTGCGCCGTCGGCCGTCATGGAGATCTCGTTGGTGTCAATGGATCCCAGTGTGACAAAATTCCGGTTTCCGTCATAATAGCCTACCTCATAGCCCCAGCCGGAGCCTGTCACATTCTGGAGGTTGGCGGAAAACATCCCGCCGGAGCCGTAGCGCAGGCCGACCTTCAGGGTGTCCGCTGCTGCATAGGCAGAAACCGTGAAAATGCCCATGAGAAACAAACAGAGAAGAAAAGATCGAAAAAACTTGTTCATATGTCCTCCGGAGCCCAGGAAATCCTGTTGACAGGTTGCAGAAAATGTGATATGACTTACTCACCCCATGCGCGACGCCCACAGGGCGGAATCGTTTGTATTATAGCGAAAATATGCGGACTTTGCAAGACAAAGCCGTTTATTTCAATTCTCATGACAAGCAGGAGGATGATTCCAATGGAAAAGTATCGTGTAGGCGTGATCGGCGGCACCGGCATGGTGGGCCAGCGCTTTGTCTCTCTGATGGAAAACCACCCCTGGTTCCAGCTGACCGTGATCGCCGCCAGCAGCCGCAGCGCCGGAAAGACCTATGAGGAGGCCGTGGGCAGCCGCTGGGCCATCGGCGGCGAGATCCCCCAGGAGGCCCGGAAGATCGTCGTCATGGACGCGGAGGCCGACGCGGAGAAGATCGCCGGGGCGGTGGACTTCGTTTTCTGCGCCGTGGACATGAAGAAGGAGGAGATCCGGGCGCTGGAGGAGAAATACGCCAAGCTGGAGTGCCCCGTGGTGTCCAACAACTCCGCCCACCGCTGGACGGAGGACGTGCCCATGGTGATCCCCGAGATCAACGCAGACCACATTAAAATCATCGACGCCCAGCGCAAGCGCCTTGGCACCAAGCGGGGATTCATCGCCGTCAAGTCCAACTGCTCCCTGCAGTCCTATGTGCCGGCTCTCCATCCCCTGAAGAAATACGGCCTGGAGAAGGCTCTTGTCTGCACCTATCAGGCCATCTCCGGCGC
>CAJFPI010000081.1 GCA_904398675.1 uncultured Oscillospiraceae bacterium | reverse complement strand
TAGGGCCGCGCTGCTGTGTAAAAAGCCGCCCGGAGAGTTTTCTCCGGGCGGCAGGCAGTATATAAAAACCAAGGTTTGCAGCGTTTACTGCAGGATGCTCAGCACCAGGGTCAGGATAATAAACACTGCCCCCACCCATTTGGTCCACCGAGCCAGCTTGGCATCCAGGCTCTTTGCCTTACTCTTGGCAAGGAAGGTATCCGCCATGCCGCCGATGGCGCCAAGGCCCTGGCTCTTCCCACTCTGGAAAAGCACCATCAAAATAATCGCCAGTCCAACCACCAGCTGAAGAATGGTAATGAAAAGTGTCATCTTGCGAACCTCCCATTATTGATCACGGCGCGTCAATCTGCACCGTCAGTCGCTCACAGGTGTTTATCATATCATATTATCTGCATCTTTGCAAGTAGAAATTCCAATATTTCCGCAGTTTCCCGGCATTCTGCGCCGCCCTGCCGGCATGCTGCAGACATACCGGAATCTGTTTCCTATTATTATTGGAACAATTGTTGCATCTCTTCCCAAAATATGTTATACTGTCAAAAACGCAGGAGGTGTGTCCATGGGCAGGAAAACCGATATGCAGGCCAGGATCTACGAGACCATTGTGCAGATGATCCGCGAGCAGGGGTATGCTCCCTCGGTCCGGGAGATCGGCGAGGCGGTAGGGCTGAAGTCCCCCTCCACGGTGCACTTCCACCTGAAAAAGCTGGAGGAGGCCGGGCTGATCGAAAAGGGCGCCTGCAAGGGCCGTGCTATCTCTGTGGCCGCAGCGGCAGAGCCGCCGCAGGACAACAGGATCCCGATTTTGGGCACTGTGGCCGCCGGCGCACCTATTCTGGCTCAGGAGCAGGTGGAGGACTACCTCACCTTTGATACCCACGGCCGCAGCGGCGAGTATTTTGCCCTTCGGGTCCGGGGTTTCTCCATGAAAAACGCCGGCATCCTTCCGGACGACCTGGTGGTGGTCCGGCGGCAGAGCACTGCGCTCAACGGGGAAATTGTCGTGGCATTGATTGGAGAGGAGGCCACCGTCAAGCGCCTCAAGCGGGCGAACGGGGAAATCTGGCTGCTGCCGGAGAACGAGGATTTCGAGCCCATCGATGGCAGTGAGGCGCAGGTGCTGGGCAAGGTCACCGCTGTGATCCGCCAGTATTGATCTTCTGTCAAACTTCCGCACACGGGGCTGTCCCCCTCCCGCGCACCGGGATTGCATGCTGTCCCGTATCTTCCAGCGGTACTGGTTCCAGCTGCTGCGTTTCCGCAGCAAAATACCTAAAAGGCAGCGGCCCGCCCCAGGCAGGGGCGGACCGTTTTTTTACTTTTGTCAGCTCTCCGCCCGCAGAGCAACCTCCCAGTCCCAAAGCCGGTAAAAAACATTTGCCGCCGTGGGGTGCAGATTTTCCACTGTTCCGCTGTGGGTCAGGACCGACAGGCTCTTAAAGCAGATGGGGATCATCGGCATTTCTGCCTGCAGGTGCTCGTAGAGGGCATAGAGGGCCGCAGAGCGGTCCGACGCCGTATCGCAGGCAGACAAAAGGCGCTCTGTCTCCTCGCTGTACCACCCGCCGTAATTCAGCGCGCCTCCGGCGCCGATGAGGGCGGATACATCCCAATCGGCACCCAGCCTGACCTCACCGTAGTAGAGGTCAAAGTCCCCCCGCTCCAGAGCCGACAGATAGTCCTCCCAGGGCAGCGTCTCCACAGTCACTGTCAGGCCGAACGCTGTCAGGGACTGCGCAACAGCATTTGCCATGGACACCTTGTAGCTGCTCTCCTCATTGACCAGCAGCCGCAGGTTACCTGATACGGTTCCATCGCTCAGCCCAGCCTGGGCCGCTGCGTTGGCAAAGCTTTCATAGCTATACGATTTCGCCAGCCCCTCAGGATAGTCGGCCGCCGAAGGCGGGAGGGGGAACTCTGCCGCCTCTCCATGCCCGGAGAGATAGCCCTCTACCAAGGTGCTGCGGGAGATCCCGGCGCTGAGAGCGCGCCGCAGGGCGCTGTCAGCCAGCAGCTCATTGCCCGTGTTAATGCCCAGGAAATGCATCACTGTGGCAGGCGTGTCCACGCAGTCCAGTTTTCCTGTCAGAGTGGCGCTGTCGCCGGTGAGATCCGTGGCATACAGGTGGATGCTCCGGGAGGTGAAGAGGTGCTGAACGGTTTCCGCATCCTTGGCCTCCACCAGCTCAATCCGCTCCAGGGGCAGCGTTTCCCCCCGCCACCAGCTGCTGTTTGCGGTCAGATACACACTGCTGCCGTCTGTGATATAGAGGTATGGACCGGTCCCCACCGGCACGGCGTCGCTTTCTGTCCCCTCCTTGACCACCGGAATATCCAGCAGCGCTGTCAGCCCGCTGTTGGCAGCCCGCAGCGTGATCCGCACCTGGCCTGCCCCCGTGGCAGACACCGACTGGATATCTGACAGCCGGGCGGCATAGCGGGGCGCGCCCATGGCCCGCCGGAGGCTGGCCGCCGCATCTGCAGCGCTCAGGCTGGAGCCGTCGCTGAAAGACACGTTCTGCCGGATCGTAAGCGTGTAGGTCAGTCCATCCTCACTGACGGTATAGCTCTCACACAGCCACGGCTGCGGCGTAAAGGACTCATCCAGCAGGAAGAGCGGCTCATACAGAAGTGAGGCCAATTGGGCCTGCGCGCCCTCGTCGCAGAGGAGCGGATCCAGCGTCTGCCCGCGATGGTAGGCCAGGGCAAAGCTGGTGAGCCCTTCCCCTGACGCAGCGTCCCCCTGGCTGTCGTCCATTTCATACCAGGGGGGATCCTCCTGTACCGGCGAGGCATTATCGCCGCAGGCGGTGAGAGCGCCGGCCAAGGCCAGCGCCAGCAGCAACAGCGCCGCTTTTTTCACTGGGTCCCTCATCGGATCACCACCACCGCCCCCTGGACGCCCCGCCGGTCGCCCATTCGCCGGTGGCTCCAGTACAGCTCCGGATGGCATGCCGTACAGAACGGGCAAATGTCAATCTGTTTCTCCGGCACGCCGGACAGCGTCAGCTGCCGGGCGTTCAGCCCCTTCAAGTCCACTGTCCATCGATCCGTCCCCCTTTGCAGGAAGGGCTCCGCCTCCCCGCCCATCGTCTCCACCATAGCCTCCGGCACATCATCCCTGGTCTCAAAGCAGCAGGGGCCGATGCCGGGACCGATGGCAGCCAGCAGATCCGCCGGACGGGTACCGAAGGCCCGGCCCATCTCCTCCACCGCCCGGGAAACGATGCCCTGGGCGGTTCCCCGCCATCCGGCATGGACTGCGGCTACAGCCCGATGAGCCGGATCTGCCAGCAGGACCGGGATGCAGTCTGCGGAGAAAATCACCAGGGGCAAATCTGTTTCCTGTGTCATCAAACCGTCGGCCTCGTAGTCGCCGGGACGCCACAGCCACTTCCCCGCGTCCTCTGCTGTCACCAATCGGATCTCTGCGCCGTGGACCTGCTTGGAGAGGACCATCCGCTGCTCCGGCAGGCCGAGCGCCGCGGCAAGGCGGCGGTAGTTCTCCTCCACGTTGCCCTGGCTGTCACCGCTGGCAGCGCTGGACCGAAGATTCAAAGAGGCCAGATCCCCCTGGCTGACGCCGCCCAGCCGGGTGGTGAAGGCGTGGGCCACGCCGTCCGCCCTGCCAAGGCTCTCCGCCGTATGGTAGACAAGGCCCTGCCTCTCATGCCGGATAAACCCCATCGTGTCTCCTTTCCACAGTTCACCTGTAGGGAAGGATGCCATCTGCAGCGGTCGGTCCTCGTTCCAGATGGCATCCCTGTTTCTTTACTTTGCTGAAAATGCCCAGCATTTTTAGCAGCTTTTCTGCTTGTTGTGCGCCCTGCGGCTGTCCGGCGCCGCAGGGCGTTGTCCCAGTGTACATGCCGCCGGGAAACAATTTCAAGCTCATGTTGCCGTGCCTGCGGCAAAACGCTGCGGGGCAATTTATCTGCCGCAGCAGCTCTTGTACTTCTTCCCGCTGCCGCAGGGGCAGGGATCCCCCCAAGAGGACCTGCGTCCTCTTGGGGACCCCGTTTCATTTCATCTGCGCGGCGGGAGTGAATCCCGCCTTGCGCCAAGGCTTTCCCTACGGGAAAAACCTTGTACGCCGCTCACGCGGCGAAAACGCCCCCTGCCCTCTCAAGCCCGGGAGCACTCCTCCCCCTTATCTGCCGCAGCAGTTCTTGTACTTCTTCCCGCTGCCGCAGGGGCAGGGGTCGTTGCGGCCGATCTT
>CAJFPI010000080.1 GCA_904398675.1 uncultured Oscillospiraceae bacterium | reverse complement strand
AGCCCGAGGAAGTGGAGGAGTTCGTGACCAAGACTGGCTGCGACTCCCTGGCCATTGCCATCGGCACCAGCCACGGCGCCTATAAGTTCACTGCAGCGCAGTGCACCCGCAACGAGAAGGGCGAGCTGGTTCCCCCGCCGCTGCGCTTTGACATCCTGGAGGAGGTCTCCAAGCGTCTGCCTGGGTTCCCCATCGTCCTCCACGGCTCTTCCTCCGTACCCCAGAACTTTGTGAAGATGATCAATGAGAACGGCGGCAAGATGCCCGACGCCGTGGGCATCCCCGAGGAGCAGCTGCGCCAGGCCGCCAGGAGCGCCGTCTGCAAGATCAACATCGACTCCGATCTGCGTCTGGCCATGACCGGCACCATTCGTCAGTTCTTTGCAGAGCATCCCGACAAGTTTGATCCCCGGGAGTATCTGAAACCCGCCCGGGCCGCCATCAAGGACCTGGTCAAGCACAAGCTCATCGACGTGCTGGGCTGCGACGGTAAGGCCCTGTAAAAGAAATTCGATCTGCCAGCAAGAGGTACCCGCTCGGTTCATCCGGGCGGGTATTTTTCTACCCTTCAGGTGATAAAATGGGGGATGTTAACTTTAGTTGACAGATTTCCATGGGATTTTGGTAGACGCAGCTGCCGGACTCTGCTAGGATGAGGAGCGGAAAAGGAGGGCAAGAGCAGATGAATTTTGCCGAAAATCTGATAAAACTGCGCCGCAGCCGGAACTGGTCTCAGGAGGAGCTGGGAAACCGGCTGGGGGTGACGCGGCAGACGGTCAGCAAGTGGGAGCTGGGACAATCCACGCCGGAGCTGGAAAAGCTGGTGGAGCTCTCCCGCCTGTTTCAGATCAGCCTGGATGCGCTGGTGGGCACAGCCGCTGTCGAGCCGGCGGCAGATGCACCGGAGGCTGAAAAAAAGTCCGCAGCCCAGGAGAGATGCGCCGCCTGCGGCCGATACCGCCCCTATTACGAATATATCAGCCGCCGGAAGTTCCTTGGCCTGCCCCTGGTGCATATCCGGTTCAGCCACTCTGGTTTTGCCCGGGCCACCGGCATTATCGCCATTGGAAATGCCGCTGTGGGCGTAGTGGCCGTGGGAGGGTGCTCGCTGGGGCTGATTTCCCTGGGCGGCATCAGCGTGGGGCTGCTGCTGTCACTGGGTGGGATAAGTCTAGGCCTCCTGGCTATTGGCGGCGTGGCGGTGGGCGGCTTTGCATTAGGGGGCCTTGCTGTGAGCTGGTGGCTCTCTATCGGAGGCTGCGCACTCTCCAACGGCTTAGCGGTCGGTACCGCGGCGCTGGGCCATGTGGCAGTTGGAGAGAGCGCCGTAGGTACCTACTCCTTTATAAAGGGAAACGGCGTCTCTGCACAGTCGGCCTGGTCGGTGGTGAAACGGGAATTTCCGCATCTGTGGGACGGCCTGCGCAGCCTGATCGTATATGCGTTGCAGTAGAGAATATGTAAAGTTATTTCACTTTCTTGTTATTTCGTGAAAAAGCGGGGCAGTTCTCCTGCCCCGCTTTTTTTCGGCCAGCCTATTTGTCAAAGGATGGGTTGATATAGTAAAGGTTTTTCTCGTCCATCCGCTCCTTGGCCAGTCGAAGTCCCTCCCCAAATCTTTGAAAGTGGACGATTTCCCGCGCTCGGAGGAACTTGATGACGTCGTTGACATCCGGGTCGTCGCTGAGGCGGAGAATATTGTCGTAGGTAACGCGGGCCTTCTGCTCTGCGGCAAGATCCTCTGTCAGGTCGGCAATCAGATCCCCCTTGACGCCGATCCCGGCGGCGTTCCAGGGGGCGCCGGAGGCGGCCGTAGGGTAGACGCCGGCGGTATGATCCACAAAATAGGGGGCAAAGCCCGCCTCCCTAATTTGCTCCTCGGTGAGATTCCGGGTCAATTGATGGACGATGGCACCGATCATCTCCAAATGGCCCAGTTCCTCTGTACCTACCTCGGTACGGATGACTCCTTTGAAATTTTACATACATTTGAAAAAAAGACTGGAAGTTTTCTCAAATTATTGTAAAATAAAGCTTGGATGTTGAAGTACCGCTTTATCATAAAAATCACGGGAAAGGATGACTGCGATGGCTAAATTTGAACTGAAGAAAAACTTCTATTTCACCGGTGCGCTGGATCACGACCTCCGGGTGTTTGACATCATCATGTACACGGAGTTCGGCACCACCTACAACTCCTATGTGATGAAAACAGAAAACCACACAGTGCTCTTTGAGACGGCAAAGGCCAAGTGCTTTGACAGCTGGATCGAGAAGGTGGAGGAGATCGCCCCCATCGAAGAGGTAGACTACCTGGTGGTAAGCCACACCGAGCCGGACCACAGCGGCAGCATCGAGGGGCTGCTGGCACGCAACCCCCGGCTGAAGATCGTGGCCACCGGCTGCGCCATCAGCTTTTTGAAGGAGATCGTCAACCGGGACTTCTACTCCATCCCTGTCTCCGACGGGCAGACGCTGCAGCTGGATGACAAGACCCTGGAGTTTATCGTCGTCCCCAACCTCCACTGGCCGGATACCATGTACACCTATATCCGGGAGGACAAGACCCTGGTCACCTGCGACTCCTTCGGCTCCCACTATGCCATGGACGAGATCCTAGCCAGCAAGGTCAGCGACCGGGAGGGGTATCTCCGGGCCACAAAATACTACTACGACTGCATCATCGGGCCGTACAAGCCCTTTATGCTGGACGCCCTCAAGCGGGTGCGCGCGCTGGAGCTCACCATGATCTGCCCCGGCCACGGGCCGGTGCTGGACTGCGACATCCCCTGGATGCTGGACACCTACGAGGAGTGGTCCACCGTGGTCAACCCCAATCCCAACCCCACGGTGATCATCCCCTATGTCAGCGCCTACGGCTACACGGCAAAGCTGGCGGAGACCATCGCCCAGGGGATCCGGGAGAGCGGAGAGATCGATGTGCGTCTCTACGACATGGTCACGGCGGACGCCGGCAAGGTGGCCGAGGAGCTGCAGTTTGCAGACGGTTTCCTCCTGGGTACGCCCACCATCGTGGGCGAGGCGCTGAAACCCATCTGGGACCTCACCACTGGTATGTTCGCCACCACCCACGGCGGAAAGCTGGCCAGCGCCTTCGGCAGCTACGGCTGGAGCGGCGAGGGCGTTCCCCACATCATGGAGCGGCTGCAGCAGCTGCGGCTGCGGACGGTGGAGGGGTTCCGGGTCCGTTTCAAGCCCGGCGAGACCGATCTGACCAAGGCAAAGGAGTTCGGCATGAGCTTTGGCCGGCAGCTGCTGGAGAATCTCACGCCTATCCAGCGCGCGCCGAAACGCAAGGTGAAGTGCAAGGTCTGCGGCGCGGTATTTGACGAGGGGACGGAGACCTGCCCGGTGTGCGGCGTGGGTCCGGACCAGTTTGCCCCCCTGGACGGGGAGGCACCGGCCAAGGCGGCAGACGGCGAACAGGTCCGCTGCAAGATCTGCGGCGCGGTGTTTGACAGCTCCAGGGAGCGCTGCCCGGTGTGCGGCGTGGGGCCGGACTACTTCGTCCCGGTGGAGAAGGAGAAACCTGCCCGCAGAGGGACGCGGCAACTGGTCAAGTGTCTGGTCTGCGGCGAGATCTTTGACGCCTCCCTGGACACCTGCCCGGTGTGCGGCGTGGGGCGGGACAAGTTTGTTCCCGTGGAGGTGGAGGAGGTCACCTTCCGCAACGACACCCGGAACACCTATGTGATCCTGGGCAACGGCTGCGCCGGCGTAAATGCGGCGGAGGCCATTCGGGAGCGGGACAAGACCGGTGAGATCCTGCTGATCTCCAACGAGGGGCCCGCCTATCAGCGGCCTATGCTCACCAAGGCTATGCTCTCCGGGCTGACAGAGGAGCAGATGGCCCTCCATCCGGAGGGGTGGTATCAGGCCCGGAACATCCGGCAGATGCTGGGGCGGCAGGTGCTCTCTGTGGACACCACCGTCAAAACAGTATCCCTGGACGGCGGCGAGACCGTATCCTATACCAAGCTGATCTTCGCTTTGGGCAGCGAGTGCTTTATCCCGCCCATCCCCGGCCATGACAAGGCCGGTGTGGTGGCGATCCGCCGCGTGGCGGACGTGGAAAAGGTGCAGGCCATGGGCAGCGCGCTGCGCCGGGCTGTGGTGATCGGCGGCGGCGTGCTGGGGCTGGAGGCCGCCTGGGAGCTGCGGAAGGCTGGCTGCGAGGTGACGGTCCTGGAGCTGGCGCCCCAGCTGATGGGCCGCCAGCTGGACGACGCGGCGGCGGCGCTGCTGCTGAAACAGTGCGCCAAGGCGGGCGTCCGGGTGGAGACCGGCGTCACCATCCAGGCCATCGAGGGAGATGAGAAGGTCTCCGGGGTCCGCCTGGCCGGCGGCGAGGGGATCGACGCGGATCTTGTGGTGGTCTCCTGCGGCGTCCGGGCAAACACGGCCATTGCCAAGGCCGCCGGCGTGGAGGTGGACCGCGCCATCGTGGTCAGCGACCGGATGGAGACCAATCTGCCCGGCGTCTACGCCTGCGGTGACTGCGCCCAGTACCAGGGCGTCAACTTTGCCCTCTGGCCGGAGGCCCAGGAGCAGGGAAAGGTGGCTGGCGCCTGCGCCACCGGCGAGCTGGCCCGGTACACCCCCATCACGCCCATTCTCTCCTTCCACGGCATGGGCACGGAGCTGTTCTCCCTGGGTGATCCCGGCAAGGTGCCCGGGCGCAGCTACAAGACAGTGGAGGTGCGGGACGACGGGATCAGTACGCTGGAGCGCTACTACTTCACCGAGGGCCGCCTGTGCGGCGTGATCTTGGCCGGGGACCTTTCCAAGATGGCGGATATGATCCAGGCCATTGAGGAGAAACGGACCTTCGCCGAGGTTTTTGCCTGATTTCCTGATATGAGGATGGAGCCCTTGCGCTGCAATGGCTCCATCCTTATTTATATGGATCAATCTGTTCTGACGTCCCGCCTGGTTGTCCAGAGGATGCTGACCGCCATTCCCAGGAAGAGATAGAAGAAGGCGCTGATGAGGAAGGCGGCTGTGCTGCACTCCATAGGCTCCGAGGGGTGGTGGGAGCACATGCCAAGCTCCAGAAGGGAGAAAGGGAAGTAGACCCCGAATCCCTTGGCCGTGGCCGCAATGCCGCAGAACCCGCCCAGGATCCCCGCCGCCACCGGCACGGCGAAGGAGCGGATCAGAAGGGCGACGCACAGCAGCAGGGCGGCCTGCACCGTCAGCGCCAGCCAGCCGCGCACCACCCACAAAACCAGCTCCGGGGGAACAGGGGCGGTGAGCCCCGCCAGCTTGCCGCTGAGGAGAAAGAGCAGGGCGATAAAGAGCTGTGTCAGGGCCGTGAGCAGGGAGACCACTGCCAGCTTTGCCGTGAGGGTAACCCTGACCGGCACAGGCAGCGTCATCACCGTGTTCCAGTTGCGGTTCAGGTGCTCCAGGCGGCAGACATAAGCGCAGTATACCCCTGTCAGCGCCGGACCGAACAGGCAGCAGTAGAACAGTGCGTGCTGGGTCCAGAGGGAGTACCACTGGTCCTGGAGGATCCCCAGATTTCCCAGGTAATTTGCCGTTCCCAGTCCCGCTGAGACCACCGGCAGGATCAGCAGCGCCAGCCAGATAAAGGAGCGGCGCAGTTTCATCTGCTCCGCCCGGATAGAACGAATCAGCATCCCCTACACCTCCTTTTTCACAAACAGGGCGCGGCCGATCCAGTAGACCAGGAGGAAGTAGCCCACCAGCAGGAGCAGACCGCCCAAGTCGAAGTCAATGAAGTAGTAATCTGAGATCCGTGTCTCCCGGTCCCAATCCATTCCGGTGTTGTAGAGCACCCCGTAGAAGGCCCAGATCAGGAACTTCTGGAAGGACGGGGGGAGGAGCAGGGAGAAGAGGCCCACAAAGGAGCCGATCAGCCCGAGGATCATGCCGATCATCTGGTTTTGGATCAAGAGGGAGAGCACCAGCTGCAGCAAAAATATGGTCAGCGTGGTGAGCCAGGTGGAGACGGCATACTCCAGCAGCCTTCCCACCGGCGGCGCTCCGGCAAAGCCCTGCACGATGCCGAAAATCACCATGGCAGCGACCTGGATCAAAACAGAAAGCGTCAGATAGATGGCGCCGCTGAAAAACTTGGCGTCATAGATCTGCCCGGTGCGCTGCACCGTCTCCAGCAGCTTGAGGGTCTGACCCTTGTGCTCGATATCCGCCATGCGGGAGGCCGCCACCGCCGCGATCACCGGCGTCATCATGGCGTTGAGCATGGGGAAGTTGTAGCAGATCAGCGCCCAGCCCTCCTGCAGCTCCTTGGCGTCCAGATCCCGAAAGACGTACATCCCATAAGCCAGCTGGGCGGCCAGCATAATCAGCAGCGGCAGCCAGATCTTCCGCCGCCTGCACTTGAAAAACTCGATCCGCAGGGCGGTCATAGGCTCGCCGCCTTTCCCGTCATGTCCAGAAAGATGTCCTCCAGACTCTTCTGCCGCTCCTCCATCCGGAGCAGTCCCACCCGCCCCTCCACAAGGGTGCGGCTGAGCCGGGCGGCCGCGTTATCCGGCAGGAGGGGAAGGAGAAGGTAGCCATCCTCCTCGCCGCTGCAGGAGATGCCATCCTTTTCCAGCAGCTGGACGGCCACGGCGTTGTTGGTAGTGCGCAGGGCCAGACGGTGGCTGCTGTGGGCGTGGAGGGCGGCCAGGGAATCCTGAAAGACCAGCTCCCCCTCCCGAATGATCCCCACCCTGTCAGCCATCTGATCGATTTCGCTGAGCAGGTGGCTGGAGACCACCACCGTCATGCCAAACCGCTCCGGCAGTTCCCGGATCAGCTCCCGCACCTCTTGGATGCCGGCAGGGTCCAGGCCATTGGTGGGCTCGTCCAGAATGAGGAGCTTGGGAAAGCCCAGCAGCGCCGCAGCGAGACCCAGCCGCTGTTTCATACCCAGGGAGTAGTGGGCGACCTTCTTGCCACGCTGGCCGTCCAACCGGACGATCTGCAGCACCTGGCGGATCTCCTGCTCCGGCACGCAGCGCAGCGTCTGGACGATCCGGAGATTTTCCTCCCCGGTGAGGTGGCCGTAGTAGCTGGGGCTCTCAATGAGGCTCCCCACCTGCCGGAGGATCTCCAGCCGGCTGCGCTGGTCCATGGCCTTCCCAAAGACGGTGACGCTCCCCGCCGTGGGGCGGACAAGGCCCAGGATCATTTTCAGCGTGGTGGACTTCCCGGCGCCGTTGGGGCCGAGAAAGCCGTAAATGGTTCCCTCGGGAACCGTCAGGTCCAGGTGGTTGACCCGCAGGGCGCCGCCGTAGCGCTTGCAGAGTCCGTGGGTTTCAATGATGTTCATAGGCAGTACCTCCTTGTGCCTTACAGCATAGGGGGCCTTCCTTACACGCCGATGAAGGCAGCCTTACATTTACCTTACTTTTTGGAGGAACAGGGTGCAATCGGCGGCGGGAAGGGTTATAATGGCGGGGAAAGGAGGGGGACAGATGGCCTATACCATTTTGATCGTGGACGACGAGCCGTCCCTTCGCAGCCTGGTCCGCGGCATCCTGGAGCAGGCTGGTTACCAGGTGACGGAGGCGGCGGACTGCCGGTCAGCCGTCTCGGCCTGCCGCGCTGCGGCGCCCGACGCGGTGCTGCTGGATGTGATGCTGCCGGACGGGGACGGCTTTTCCCTTTTGAGCAGGCTGCGGGAGGAGCGGGATCTCCCGGTGCTCTTTCTCTCCGCCAGAGACGAGGATAAAAACCGGCTCCGTGGCCTCGGCCTGGGGGCGGACGACTATATTACAAAGCCCTTTCTGCCCCAGGAGCTGCTGCTGCGATTGAAGGCGGTGCTGCGGCGGGTATACGGCAGCAGGGAGGAAGAGGAGGTGGTCCGCCTGGGCGCGTCGGAGATCCGCTGGGGCAGCGGGACGGTCCGCCGGGCGGATGGCAGCGAGGTCTCCCTCACCGCCAAGGAGTACGCCCTGCTGAAAAAGCTCTGTGCTAACCGGGGCAATATCGTCACAGTGGACGCCCTGTGCGCCGCGCTGTGGGAGGGGCCGATGGTGGGCTATGAGAACACGCTGATGGTCCATATCCGCCGCCTGCGGGAGAAGATCGAGGAGGACCCGTCCCACCCCAGGTATCTTCTCACTGTCCGTGGGCTGGGGTACCGGCTGGCAAAGGAGGGGGCGGGATGAAACTCCGCAGTGTCTGGAAGGCAGCCCTCCTCATCGTGCTGTCCGTATGCCTGGTCCTAGCCCTCTTTTTTGTGGGGCTGATTGCCTTTATCCTTCGGGTCTCCCAGGCGGACAACGCCTGGAATATCTCCATGACCCGGGTCTCGGAAGGGCTGGGAACGGCGGAGGAGGGCTATCCCTTTACGGAGAGCGGTTATCTCCGGGAGGAGGGCCTGTGGGCCATTTTGATCGACGGGGAAAGCGGCGATGTGGTGTGGCAGCTGGATAAGCCCGCCACCGTGCCGGACCACTACACCCTCACAGACGTGGCGTCCTTTACCCGATGGTACCTGGACGACTACCCGGTGCTGACCAGGATCCGGGACGACGGCCTGCTGGTGGTTGGCTGCCCCCGGGAGAGCACATGGAAGTACACTGTCTATATGGACGCTGAGACCATACACCTGGCGCCCTACTGGACCGCGGGGATGCTGCTGCTCTCCCTGGGATGTGTGCTGGCCCTGGCGGCCCTCTTCCTCCGGCGGTGGTTTCGGACGGAGCAGCAGCGGCGGGACACCGCCCGGTCCGCGTGGATCAACGGCGTCTCCCACGACATCCGGACCCCGCTGTCCATGGTGATGGGCTATGCCGGACAGCTGGAGGAGGATGAAACGCTGCCCCGGCTGCGGCGGGAGCAGGCGGCGGTGATCCGGCGGCAGAGCCAGACCATCCGGGATCTGGTCAACGATCTGAACCTCACCATGCGGCTGGACTACGACATGCAGCCCCTGCGGAAATCCCTGGTTTCTCCGGCGGCGATCTTGCGGCAGGGGGCGGCCGATCTGCTCAACAGCGGGCTGGGAGACGCCTATTCTGTGGAGATGGTGATACCGGACTGCCCTCCGGCCCTGGAGGGGGACGCCTTTTTGCTGCGGCGGGCTGTCAACAACCTCTTCCAAAATTGCGTCCGCCATAACCCGGAGGGGTGCGCCATCCAAGCGGGGCTGCGGCAGGAGGGGAAGTGGTGCGTGCTGTGGGTGGAGAGCTGCCGGATTGGCAGCGACTCCCGAGCCGTTCATCCGGCAGAAGAGGCGGACGGCGGGGCAAGCCACGGAACAGGACTGAAATTGGTGCAGCAGATTGCCAGGTCCCACGGCGGCACGGCACGGTTTCGTAGCGGTGATGGACACTTTCTCAGCCAGCTGTTTCTCCCGCTGTCCCGCCGTTGAGGGAGCGGCCCGGTCTCTTTCCGGCAAAACGGGAATACAGTGAAATGGGACCCCGGGGGACGGATGCCGTCCCCCGGGGATCTGATTTCATGTAAGGAGAGGTGCACATGGAACAGAGAAAGGGACACAGGGGCATCCATCCAACGCTGGTGGAGATCCAAAATGATCAGCCGCTCTCCGCCGCAGTACAGCCGGATTTCTTTCACTGCTGCCAGCGGGGGCTGCTCCTGGCGCTGCGGCAGCAGGGTGAGCTGGAGGAGGCGGCGCTGCTTCAATGCCTCCGGGCGCTTTCCTCACAGCGCGTCGGCAGTCAGAATGGAGCACAGTAGCGCGCGGCGGATGGTGGCCGCCTACTGCCGCGTCTCCACAGATAAGGAGGACCAGCGCAGCTCCTTTGCAAGCCAGAAGGCATATTTTGAGGCGTACATCGCCGGCTGTCCGGACTGGCAGCTCTATCAGATCTACGCCGACGAGGGGGTGACCGGCACCTCCACCCGGAAGAGGCAGGCCTTCCTCCGCATGCTGGAGGACGCCAGGAACGGATACTTTTCCCTGATCGTCACCAAGGAGATCAGCCGTTTTTCCCGCAACATTCTGGATACGATCCAATATACCAGGGAGCTGAAACAACTGGGCGTCGGCGTCCGGTTCCTCAACGACGGCATTGATACGCTGGAGCCGGACGCGGAGCTGCGCCTGTCCATTCTCGGCTCCATCGCCCAGGAGGAGAGCCGCCGGACCTCCCAGCGGGTCAAGTGGGGCCAGACCCGGCAGATGGAGAGAGGGGTGGTTTTCGGCCGCTCCCTTCTGGGCTACCGCCTGGAGCAGGGGAGACTGACCGTTGAGCCGGAGGGCGCGGCACTGGTGCGGCGTATCTTTTTCCTCTATGGCGTAGAGGGCTGGGGCGCGGAGCGGATTGCCGCCCTTCTCCAGAGCGAGGGGCAGAAAACCAACCGGGGCTTCGCCCGCTGGTCCGGCAGCGTGATCCGAAAAATTTTGAAGAATGAGAAATATGTGGGGGACCTGGTCCAGAAAAAGACCTATACGCCGGACTATCTCACCCACAAAAAGCGGGCCAACCGGGGGGAGGAGCCGCAGATCGTCCTGCGGGATCACCATGAGCCGGTCATTGACCGGCCGCTGTGGGAGCAGGTCCAGCGGCGGCTGGCATCCAGGGGCCGCCCAGGGCCGGCCGGCGGGGGAAGGGGGCGACACCCGCTCTCCGGCAAAATTCGCTGCGGCTGCTGCGGCAGCTCTTTTGTGTCCCGGCAGAAAATCCGCAGCGACGGCAGCCGCTACCGCTATTGGCGCTGCGGCAGAGCCTGCCGGGCGGGGGCGGCAGGGGAGGGGTGCGGCATTGGGCGGCAGATCTCCGACGCCGCGGCAGGGGAGATGCTCCATTGCTGCCTCCAATCCTTGCCACCCATATGGGAGGAGGCTGTCCGCAGCACAGCGTGCCTTCTCCACAGGGTGACCGGAGACGGGCAGGCGGCGTGGGCCGATATGCTCCGCGCTCTCCTGCCGTCCCTTGCTCTGGGAACGCCGGAGGGGGACGCCTTTTTTCGCGAAGTATTGGAGGCAATCACCGTTTATTCTGACGGCCATGTGGAGATCTGTCTTTACCAGCTCCCGCAGCGGTGGATCTTCCGGCTGGGCGGATAGGGAGGGGAGCCATTTCCGTCCCTCTGTACCGATATCGGTCAGGAGACCCTTCAGCTCCGGATAGGGCATGGAGAACCGCTGGCTGAGATAGCGGAGGGAGGCCCCCAGCTCCCCGTCCGGCCCGCCGTACTGGGAGATGATCCAGGACGCCAGCTTGGGATTGGTGTTCTTGATCCGGACGGGATACTGCAGTTTCTTCTCATAGACAAACATTACGCCTTTCCTCCTTCCACTTCCCAGGGCCACGGATCACTGAGCCAGGTATAGCTGCCGCTGCGGGCGGCGGCGGTCTGATTCAGCGGACCGTACTGCTTTTCATACTTCTCTTTTCCCTCTTGATAGAGGCGGACATAGTTGGAGAAGAGAGCGAAGGCGTCCTTGTCATTTTTATGGGTGTCAAGATAGAGCCCCAGCTCCGTAATGGCAAAATCCAGGGCCATCAGCTCGCACAGGGCCTGGTTATCGCAGGAAAAGCGGCTTTTTATATCGCGGAAGAAGGGCAGGTTCAGCCCCGGGAACAGCGTCCCGTTTGCAAGCCCCTCCTGCTGGGAGTAGGTCTGAGGGTTGGTTTCCTGCATGGGGATATATGGGAACACCATGGGCGCACAGGATCCGGGCAGTTTCCCCTCCATCACGCCGCAGGCATGGGTATTATTTTCCATCTGCAATGAGCATTCCTCCTGTCTCTGGCATTGCAGGCGGCGCGGCGGCACCGTGCCGCCTGCTCCATCCTATGATTTTCCCCTCCATCCGGCTACTGCGGCATTCCCATTTCCAGGGAAATGTGGTAGAATACAGACAGGCCGCCCCGCCATAGGATGAGGCAAGGGGGTGGCGGCATGTTTTGTGTGCTCCGGAAAGGGCATCTGGCGCTGGCATTAGGGGCGCTGGTGTTTTTCGTTTTGTTTATCTTCATTTTATGGCGCGGCGCGGCGCAGCCGGCACTTGAGACAAGTATGTTTCTGGCAGAGGACGGCAGCCTGACTATCATCATCGATCCGGGCCATGGAGGAGAAGACGGCGGCGCCGTGGCGGCGGACGGCACTGTGGAGTCCCAGATCAACCTGGAGGTGGCCCAGCGGCTGCAAGAAATCCTGGTCTTTCTCGGCCGGGAGCCCGTTATGACGCGGGACAGCGACATCTCCATCTACTCTGAGGGAGCGTCTACCCTGCGGGAAAAAAAGGTATCTGACATCCGCAACCGGGTGGAGTTCGTGAACAGTTACCCCAGCGCGATTCTGCTCTCCATCCACCAGAACAGCCTGCCCCAGGCCAAGAGCGTCCACGGAGCCCAGGCGTTCTGTAATCAGGCGGAAGGCGGAGAGGCGTTGGCTGCTGTGATCCAGGACCGGTTGAATCAGGCGGTAAACCTTGGAAATGAAAAGGATGCCAAGGTCATTGACTCCTCCGTCTATCTGATGAGCCATATCCAATGCGCCGGTGTGCTGGTGGAGTGCGGTTTCCTGTCCAATGCAGAGGAAACTGCGCTGCTGAAAACGGGGGAGCACCAGACGCTCCTGGCAATTTCCGTTGCCGCCGGCCTTTTATCCGGCATTACCGCAAATGTATCGGCCGGGACGCCGTCACCAGGCTGATTTTTTGTGAAATACAAAGGAAAGGGAAGGGGAACAAATCGCCATGAAGGCAAGGACCCTGTTTTATTGTACGCAGTGCGGAAACGAGACGCCCAAATGGGCGGGGAAGTGTCCCGCCTGCGGCGCGTGGAATACGATTGTTGAGCAGCCGGCCGCAAAAAGCCGGGGCAGCCAGAACAGCCCTGGCCGGTCCCGTAGCGCAGGACCGGCCAGGGCCTGTCAATTGTCGGAAATCGACAGGGTGGAGGAGATCCGCTTTTCCACAGGACTCCGCGAGCTGGACCGCGTACTGGGCGGGGGAGCGGTGAAGGGATCCCTGGTTCTTGTGGGCGGCGCCCCGGGCATTGGAAAAAGCACACTGCTGCTGCAGATCTGCAGCGTCCTGTGTACCGCCTCCAAGGTCCTATATGTCTCCGGGGAGGAGTCCCTTGGTCAGCTGAAACTGCGGGCGCAGCGGCTGCAGGTAACAGGGGAGTCCCTCTATCTTCTCTCTGAGACAAATATGGAAGATATTTTGGAGACGATCTATGAAACCGGCCCGGACATTTTGATGGTGGACTCCATCCAGACGCTGTACCAATCCAGCCTGGATTCGCCTCCCGGCAGCATCGGGCAGGTAAAGGGATGTACCTTGACATTAATGGACCTGGCGAAACGGCAGGGGATCACAGTTTTTATCATCGGCCACGTCAATAAGGACGGCGCCATTGCCGGACCGAAGGTGCTGGAGCATATGGTGGACTGTGTCCTCTATTTTGAGGGGGACGCACATAACAGCTATCGGATTTTACGGGCGGCAAAAAACCGCTTTGGCGCCACCAATGAGATCGGCGTCTTCGAGATGCAAAACCGCGGCCTGTCCGAGGTGGAAAACCCCTCCAAAATGCTGCTGGAGGGCCGGCCGGAGGGGGCCTCCGGCACCTGTGTCACCTGTGTGATGGAGGGTGTCCGGCCGGTGCTGGCAGAAATCCAGGCCCTGATCGCCCCCAGCAGCGCCTCTTCGCCGCGGCGGACCAGCAACGGATTTGACTTCAACCGGGCCGTCATGCTGATGGCGGTGCTGGAAAAACGGGGCGGCATGCGGCTGTCCGGCTGTGATGCGTTTATGAACATTATCGGCGGCCTGACGCTGGACGAGCCGGCAGCGGACCTGGCGGCGGTGCTGGCGCTGGCGTCCAGCTATGTGGACCGGCCGGTGCCCGGGGACCTGGTGGCCATCGGCGAAGTCGGTCTGACCGGCGAGCTCCGTGCTGTCAACCACCTGGAGCAGCGGCTATCCGAGGTACACCGCCTGGGATTTGGAAAATGCGTCGTTCCAAAGCGCAACTCCGGTAAGATGCCCCACTACGATGGACTGGATCTGATTCAAGTCAACAATATCGGCGAGGCAGTCCGGGCTGTGCTTGGCAAGGCGTAGCTAGCAGATAAATGATATTGGATTACGGAAGAGAGGAGGTTTTCCCGGCAGGCACATAATTGAACAAAATAAAAATTTTGTTCAATATAGGGGAGGGCCAAGACCCATTCTATCGGGCAGCCGCTCAAAATCACATAGTCGGCCCCAGCAATGCAGTTTCTGTCAGCCTGGATTGCCGCCAGCCCCAGAGATCCCGCCGGGACGATTTTGTTTATGTTGGAATACCGTCTGGATTCTCCCAAAATCTTGATTGACTTTTTGGCGTACCATGAGACGATCAAGGCGCACTCACCAAAAACCGTAGATGAATACTATCTGGATCTCCGGAATTTCTTCCGCTATATGAAACAGCTCCGGGATCCTGCTCTGCGCGGCCGGGATCTGGATACCATTGATATTCGGGATATTGATACGGCGTTTCTGGAGACTATCACGCTGACGGATGTATACAGCTATATGTCCTACCTCAGTCGCGAGCGGCAGGTACACCACAACAGCCCCCATTCAGAAACCGGCCTTTCTGCCGCCTCGCGCGCCAGAAAGATCGCCACACTTCGTTCATTTTTTAACTATCTTACGAAATCCCATCTTCTCAAAGAAAATCCCATAAAAGATATCGATTCGCCAAAGCTGAAAAAAACCTTGCCAAAATATCTTACATTGGAGGAATCTGTGGAGCTTTTGGATGCAGTGGACGGAAATTTCCGTGAACGGGACTATTGCATCCTCACACTGTTTCTCAACTGCGGCCTGCGGATCTCCGAACTGATCGGGCTGAATTGCGGGGACATCCACGGCGATGCGCTGCGGGTGCTGGGAAAAGGCGGCAAGACGCGGATGGTGTATCTCAACGACGCCTGTAAGGACGCTCTGGATCAATATTTGGCGGTGCGCCGGCCTATCCGGGGCCGGGATGAAAACGCCCTCTTCCTCTCCTCCCGGGACCAGCGGATCAGCCGCTCGACAGTCCACGCACTGGTGAAAAAATATCTCTCCCTCGCGGGGCTGGACAGCACCCAGTACTCCGCCCATAAGCTCCGCCACACCGCTGCCACGCTGATGCTGCAAAACGGCGTGGACGTCAAAGCGGTCCAGGAGGTGCTGGGCCACGAGCACCTGAATACGACGGAGATCTATACCCACATTGATAACGAGGCGCTGCGGGTGGCGGCCCGCGCAAATCCATTGAGCCATCAAAAGCAGCGCACCAAAGAAAAAAAAGAGCCATAAAAGCAGCATGGAGGAACCGCCTCTGGCGAAGGCGGTTCCTCCATGTCAGCCTTATAAAGCTATCGGACCGGTTTGTGAACGCCGACGATATGAAGATAACGGATCTTTTGGAAAGTATATGTGCTCAGGGGGCGGTT
>CAJFPI010000079.1 GCA_904398675.1 uncultured Oscillospiraceae bacterium | reverse complement strand
TTCTTGCAGGTGATGAACTCCATGATATCCGGGTGGTCCACCCGCAGGATGCCCATGTTGGCGCCCCGGCGGGTGCCACCCTGTTTCACCGCCTCGGTGGCGGCGTTAAAGACCTTCATGAAGGACACCGGGCCGCTGGCCACGCCGCCGGTGGAGTTCACTGTGGACCCCTTGGGCCGCAGGCGGGAGAAGGAAAAGCCGGTGCCGCCGCCGCTCTTGTGGATCAGCGCGGCGTTTTTGATGGCGTCAAAGATCTCCTCCATGGAGTCCCCCACCGGCAGCACAAAGCAGGCCGACAGCTGCCCCAGGGGCCGCCCGGCATTCATCAGCGTGGGGGAGTTCGGTAAAAACTCCAGCTCCGTCATCATCCTGTAGAAGGTCTCCGCCGTCGCCGCCGTATCCGCCTGGGGATCAAACACCTTGTCCGCCCCAGCAATAGCGTTGGCTACCCGGTGGAACAGATCGTCCACCGTCTCCTTGGGGTTGCCCTTCTCATCCCGCATCAGATACCGTTTCTCCAGCACCGCCCGGGCATTCTCTGAAATCGCCATTCCTCTCTCTTCCTCCCTTTTCAATTTCCAAATAACACAAGATATTGTACCACTTAATTTCTCACTGTCAATATGTGGACTCATTTTTTCTATATCCCACAAATAGACGGCAAAGTAAGGAAAAATTTGGCGGAGATTGCATCCCTTTCTGCCCGGAAAGCATACGATAAATCCGGAAAGTAAAATCCCTTTACAGTTTTGAAATCTCTGTGGGAGCACCTGTTTTCCTTTTCCAGCCTCGGTACGATTCCCTCTCGTCAGAATAGACAAAACCGGGAACGCCGAACGTCCCGCGGCGCTCCCGGTTTTTCATTTTAGCGGTTCCATATTTTCTGTCAGAGCTTGACCGGCGCCCGGAGGAGGTAGAGAATGCTGATGACCGACAGGAGCAGTGCCGGCACACCAACCACCGCCCACGGCGGGGCGGCGGACAGCACATCGGCGGCCCAGATCAGGAAATGCCCCAGAGCTGCCAGGATGGAGCCGGTATTCTCCTCAGCAGCATGAATGGATGGCGAGGCCAGGAAGGAATTGAGCCAGATGGGGATGAAGACGATGAAGAATCCCTTCATGCCAAAGCGCACCATCAGGGCGGTGATCACAAGGTCAATGGCCACAAAAACCAGCGCGGTGCCGCAGGCAACCACCGCCAGCTCCCCCGCCCCAATCTCCCCCAGGAGAGCGGACACATCCGCCAGGCCGGGAAAGAGGAGGTTGACCGCCCCCAGTTCCAGCAGGGTCAGCGCCCCCACCAGCACGAGCCCCAGGAGGCACTGGAGAAATTTGACGATGATCTCCGTGGCCAGGTAGCCCCGGCGGCTCTGCCCCATGGAGACGGCCAGGTGGTAGCGGGTGTTGGCGTTCTGGTTGCGGCAGGCTACCACCGCCACAAACAGTCCCAGGAGGCCGAAAAAGGCGCCCATGGATACATAGCCATCTCCCGGCTCAAAGAGGAAATAGACCAGCGCGGTGGATACGGCGACGCCGCAAAGCCAGCCGATGCCAATGCACAGGGCGATGAAAGCCAGCTCCCGCCAAAACAGCCGCCGGGCAATATTGAAATTATATGTCATGAGAGTTTCCTCCTTACAGCTTTACTTCCCGGTGCCTGAGGGCCAGGGAGGTAAGCGACAGATCCAGCACAGCGCTGAGGAGCCACAGAATGCCTCCGACCACCACATAGCGGCCCAGGGCGGCAAAAAGCCCGTCGAAAATTTCCTCTGCTGCGTTCCCGCCTACCAAAAAGAAGGAAACGAAACCGCCCACAATGGCGAAAATCACCATCAGCATCAGGATCCCGATAAACTTCAGCTTTTGATAGGCAAGGCCCATGAGGCTGCCCAGGGTGCAGCCAAAGAGCAGCACCAGGACCAAGACGGGAAACACCTGCCAGATCTCCCCCGCCGCCAGAGGCAGCAGGATCGCAAGGCTCAGCAGCGCGGTGACCGCCACCACCCCCGCGCGGTAGAGCAAAAAGCCCCAAAACGCCTCCCGCCGGGTGCTGCCCAGGGCCAGAACCAAGGGAAAGTAGACCAGGTGGGTGGTAAAGCAGATCAGCGTCAGAGCCAGGGTGCTGCCCAGCACCAGGTAATAGGGCAGACCGGCCAGCGTGCCGGCGACCTGGCTCCAGCTGACGCCCACGCCGGTGAGCAGAAACATGACCGCAGCGGCCGCCACGCCGACGCTGATCGTCTGCCACAGGTATCGGACCCAGAAACGATATCCCCGTCCCATCCTAATGCGCCTCCTCTCCGCACATGGCCACAAAGACCTTCTGGAGATTGATGGGCTGAACGGTGACGTCGTAGCCGGGACGGATCTGCTCCCCCGGTTTCAGGAATACCGTGGCGCCCTTGCTGCGGCCCATGGTCTCGCTGTGGCAGACGGTGAGGCCCTCCACGGCGGCGTCCACGTCCTCCGCCCTGCCGCTGACATACCGTGCGCTGTCCACCAGCTCCTGGGTGTTGGCCACGGTGAGGATCTTGCCCTGGTGCATAATGATGACCTCCTCCAGCACGTCGGCGGCCTCCTCGATGATATGGGTGGAGATGACAAAGGTGCGGCCTGTGGCGGCGTATTCCTCCAGCAGCAGCTTATAAAACTTCTCCCGCATCACAACATCCAGCCCGGCCACCGGCTCGTCCAGGATGGTGAAGGCCGCCTTGCTGGCCAGGGCCACCACGATGGTCACCATGGAGAGCATGCCCTTGGACAGTTTCATCAGCTTTTTCTTCACCGGCAGCTCAAACAGCTCCACCAGCCGCCGCGCCAGCTCCCCATCCCAGTCGGGATAATAATAGGATGCCAGGCGCAGATACTCTTTCACCTTCATTGAGCCGACGCCGCTCTCCTGGCTGACGTTCAGCTCCCGGCTGAAACACAGGTGGTCCAGGGCCCGCCGGTTCTCCCATACCGGTTCCCCATCCAGCGTTACGGTGCCGGAGGTGACGGGGTTCTGGGCAGTGAGCATGGAAAGCAAAGTGGTCTTACCCGCCCCGTTGCGGCCGATGAGGCCGTAGATCTTTCCCTGCTCCAGCGTCAGGGACACATGGTCCACCGCGTTTTTATGTCCATAGGTCTTCACAAGATCACTGCAGATCAGTTTCATAGCGCTTTCTCCCTTATCATTTCAATGAGTTCCTCTTTTGTAATGCCCAGCCGTCCCGCCTCCTCCAGAAGGCGGTCCAGATACGTCTCCACAAAGGCCCTGCGCCGCTTGGATAAGATCTTCTCCCGGGCTCCTGCCGCCACAAACATGCCGATCCCCCGTTTCTTATACAGGATCCCCTCGTCCACCAGCAGGTTGATGCCCTTGGCCGCGGTGGCGGGGTTGATGGTATACTGCTTTGCCAGCTCGTTGGTGCTGGGCACCTGCTCCTCCTCCAGAAGGATCTCCCGGAGGATATCCGTCTCGATCATCTCGCTGATTTGCAGATAGATGGATTTGCTCTCTGTCAACTGCTCGTTCACGTCCGTCCTCCCTTCATTAGTTCATTACTTGTGTAATTAACCATATAACTAACGAGGCGATTTGTCAAGAGGAAATTATGCGTTCTGTCGGCTGCAAAAGGCAAAAAGACTGCGCCGCAAGGGATTGCGGCGCAGAAAAATTTTATTCTTTTGGTCCGCGGCGCTCAGCTCAGGCGCAGGATCTCCCGCTTGAGCCGGAGGATGATCCGCTTTTCCAGCCTGGAGATGTAGGACTGGGAGATGCCCAGGCGGTCGGCCACCTCCTTCTGGGTCTGCTCCTTGGCGCCGTAAAGGCCAAAGCGCAGGACAATGATCTCCCGTTCCCGTGCCTCCAGGCGGCTGATGGCCTGGTTGAGAAGGGTCCGGTCCACGTCCTCCTCAATGGGGCGGGAGACCTCGTCGCTGTCGGTGCCCAGGATGTCGCTGAGGAGCAGCTCGTTGCCGTCCCAGTCGGTGTTCAGGGGCTCATCCAGGCTGACCTCCCCCTTCTGCCCCACGTTTTTCCGCAGATACATCAGGATCTCGTTTTCGATGCAGCGGGAGGCGTAGGTGGCCAGCTTGATGTTTTTGTCCGCCTTGTAGGTGTTGATGGCCTTGATGAGGCCGATGGTTCCAATGGAGATCAGATCCTCGATGTTGATGCCTGTGTTTTCAAACCGGCGGGCAATATAGACCACCAGGCGGAGGTTCCGCTCGATGAGAGTCTGCCGGGCCTCCGTGTCGCCCGTTCCCAGCCGTTCCAGCAAAAGCGCCTCCTCCTCCCGGGGCAGGGGCGGCGGCAGGGTGTCGCTGCCGCCGATGTAGTGGACCTTCCCCGGCAGGATAAGCCCCAGGCGCTCCAGCAGACGACAGAGCCTGTTATGTACCCTTTGCAGCCATTTTCTCACCATGACAAACCTCCCCTTCCCGTTCTGTTCCGCCCCACAGCCCCACGAATCCCCCGCCGTCGGAGAGAGGAAAATCCGCGATGCCGATGGGATAGTGCTGATAGGTCCTGCCCAAAAGGCGCAGGCTGTCGCAGGTAAAGCACGGGAGCTTTCCCGCCTGCTGCCCCAGCGACTGGAAGGGGATCTCCCGAAGGCTTTCCCCCTCCATTCCCTGGAAAAGCGGCTCCAGGGCCTTCCGCTCCACCACGCAGACCACCTGTCCCGTTTCGCTGTCCCGGAGGGTGTTTCCGGTATCATGGCAGAGGGTCACGGAGATCCGC